>CANDSI010000040.1 GCA_947388575.1 uncultured Mycoplasma sp. | reverse complement strand
AAACAACATATGAAACTATATAAAATGAGAAATATCCATTTATGACCGAATATTATATTGTAACAAGAAAATATGCAAGTAAAAAAACATTAGAATTTAAAGAAGCATTATTAGGAAATGAAGGAGCTAAAGTAGCGAGGGAGGCAGGTTATGTCCCAATCAAAAAGAAATAATATAATCTTTTATAGTATTATAGCCTTAGTGGTAATATTAAGTATTCTAGGTACAGCTTTTGCTATTTATAAGCATAAAGAAAATGTTGATAAAAAAGGAGTTACTAACACTCCCAAAGAGGATGTTAAACCATTTTTAACTTTTAAAGAAGTTTCTGAAAGTGATACAATTGATATATTTAAAAAATATCCCATAAATCCTATTGAAATAAATTTTACAAAAGGTAAGGTTAAAATAAGTGGTTTAAAAGATAAAGAGATTGAAAATAAAGTTAATGAAAAATTATCTGTATTAACAGTTGAAGAAAGCAAATTTGGTAACAATTGTCACATCAATACAAATGTATCAAATATTTTAAGTATAAGTTGTGCCATAGAAACAGTAAATGTCAATTTAAAGACTGGTGAAGAAATAACAATAGAAGAACTATTCAATAAAGATTCTGATATATATAGTTTTATAGTAAAAAGTAGTTATAATAGTACTTGTATGTGGGGAATTTGTAGCCCTGAAGATAATGATTCTGAATATGATAACAATATTGAAAATACCATCGCTGAAAATCTCCAAAAAATTAAAAATAATGATTATATCTTAAGTGTTAATACTAAGAATGCTGTTCTAACCGAAAGTAAGGAAGATGAATTTAGTGGAATTTATTTAGAGTATTATGATTTCTTTAATGACATAACTATATATGATCGTTATTTAGATAATAGTATATATGAAAAAAATATAACTGATTATTGTGAACCAAATAATTGTGCTGATAAAATATATGAATTATTAGAAAAAGATAATAATAATTATGCTGATGCTGGTCATTTTATAAATGATAAAACATATGTAAACTTTAGAATTAATAATCAAAATAATATAGACCCTGACTACAATTATATTTCTAAAGAAATAACAGAACTTAATTTAAAAGATTATATTAATTTATTAGAAAAAGAAATATTAAAAAAAGAAAAATTAGACACAGAAGGAAATAATTATGCTTATATTTATATAAACGCTGATATATATTATCATACAGCAAACGATTATCAAGTATATTATCAGATTAATAAAAAAGAATATAAAAAAGAAGATTTTATCAAATATCATTTAGGCTTTAATGAAGCTAAAGAAATAAATACAAAAACAATAAATGCTGTAAATATGTTAATAGATAAAAACAAAAAAATAAGTTATTTAAGTGATAATCCAACAAAAGAGATACCTAACTTTGAAACAAAATTATATGAATACATAATGCAAGAGTTAAAAAAAGATGGAAATGATTTCGCTGGTTATGATACATGTTATTTTTCTGAAGATGAAAATTGTGAAGAAAAAAGAGATTATCATAATTTAGTTAAAGAAGCGAGTTTCGCTATTGACAAAGTTAATAATAAGCTTCATATGTATGAAGAAAAACCAGGAATGTATGAACCGATTAGTTTTGTTAGTGCAAGAATATCATTAGATGTTTTTAATGACACACCATTAAACGTTATTAAAAAAATAAATGAAGAAGAAGCATTAAGTTTATTTGATAAAAAAGGTTTACATATTTTATATTTTGATAGCGTTCCTTGTGAACCATGTCGCAAATTAGAAGTTGAACTAGATAGTCTTGTTAAAACTATGAATATAAACATATATAATACATCACTTAACAGTAGTAATACTTTTGATAAGTTATATTCTAAATTAGATATAAAAACAATCTTTGAAGAGAAAGAAGCAACTTATGGTGAATTACTAAAAAATAGTAAACTTTCACCAACAGTAGTTATTATCAAAGATGGTAAAATGGTCGATGGTTTTATAGGTTTTAAAGAAGCAGAAGATATTACTAAAATAGTAGAAAAATATAAATAAACAAAAGATAAATGAACTAGAGGAGGATAAGGAATTATTCTCTTTTTTTGTTATTAAATGAATATATAAACTTTTATATCTTTTAAAAATTAAGCGTTTATAATATCCAATAAATAAAATATTTGATATAATGTAATAACACTAAGGAAGTGATTAAATGAATAGATATGAAAGTACAAAAAAAGTAGGATTATTAGGAATTATTGGCAATATCTTTTTATTTATAATTAAGGTAATAGTCGCATTATTTAGCCATAGTGAAGCAATGTTAGCAGATGCCATAAATTCTGCAGGTGATATATTTTCATCTCTAATGACATCAATTGGAAATAAAATAGCTAGTATACCCAAAGACGACAATCATAATTTTGGTCATGGTAAAGCTGAATATATATTTTCTTTATTAATAAGCATATTTATGATTATAATAGCAGGTAAAATACTAATTACATCTATAACATCTATTATAATTAAAAATGAATTTATATTCTCTTATTATTTAATATTAGTATGTATAATAACAATTATAATTAAATTTATTTTATATTGCTATTGCAAGAAAGAGAACAAGAAACATTCAAATATTTTAATTAAAGCTAGTATGAAAGACCACCGAAATGATATGATATTAACAACAGGTACTTTGATATCATGTATCTTAGGAAAATATGGATTTTACTATTTTGACGGAATATTTGGCGCGATTATTTCTCTATATATAATGTATAGTGGCATTGAGATATTTATTGAAAGTTATAAGATATTAATGGATATATCTATTGAAAAAGAAGAAAAAGATAAAATAATAGATTATATATTAAGTAATAAAAATGTGAGAAAAGTAAGTGATTTTTATACTATAGCAACTGGTTATAAATATATAGCAATACTAACAATAGATGTTGATGGTAATTTAAGTACTTTTGAATCACATAATATCGCAGATACTTTAGAAACAGAAATTGTTAATAAATATCGTAAAATATACAAAACTATAATTCATGTAAATCCTATTGAGGTTAATAATGAATAAAGAAGAATTAAGAAAGAAATTCAAAATAATTCGAGATAACATTAATAACAGAGATAAAAAAAGTAGTGAAATAATTAAGAGATTAATAAATACAAAAGAGTATCAAAAAAGTGAAGTTATCGCTTTATATAGTAATATTTCATCAGAAGTAGAAACAAAAGAATTAATTAAAATAAGTTTAGAGAATAAAAAAGTAGTTTTACCTAAAATAAACAAAGATAATACTATGGACTTTTATGAGATCAAATGTTTAAAAGATTTAGAAATAGGAGCCTTTAATATTAAAGAACCAAAAGTAAAAAATAAAAAACCAATAAAAAAAGAAGAAATAGATTTAATAATTATTCCAGGAATATGTTTTGATAAAAATAGGAATCGAATTGGTTATGGTAAAGGTTATTATGACAAATATTTAAGTAATACAAATATTAAAAAAATAGGTTTATGTTATGAAGAACAAATAACCAAAGAAATAAAAAGCGATAAAACAGATATAAGATTAGACTATTTAATAACAGAAATAAAAATATACTAAGATAGGCTTTAAAAACTAAAAATAATTATCTAAAATTAAAGACAAAAAGAGAATTATATGATAAAATAATTCTAGTTATCTAATTATAATATAAAGAGGTGTAGCATTATGGCAAAAGTAATATCATTAGTTAATCAAAAAGGTGGAGTAGGAAAAACTACAACCAGTATCAATTTAGCTGCAGCCTTAGGAGTAGAAGGAAAAAAGACCTTATTAATAGATTTAGACCCTCAAAGGAATGCGACAACAGGACTAGGATTATCAAATGGAGATTATTCCCATGATGTATATGTAGTAATGGCAGGAGTTTGTAGTATTAAAGAGGCAATAAAAAAGACTAAATTCAAGAATTTATCTATATTACCATCAACAATAAATCTTGCCGGCGTAGATGTTGAATTTGTAAAAAAAATGTTAGAAGACCCAGAATTCCATCAAAATGAGCAGCTAAGAATTGCTATAGAAGAAGTTAAAGAAACCTATGACTATATTATAATTGATTGTCAACCAGCATTAGGTTTAGCAACAATGAATGCTTTAGTCGCAAGTGATTCGGTAATTATTCCAGTTCAATGTGAATTTTTCGCATTAGAAGGAATTACTCAATTATTAAATTCTATCATAATGGTTCAATCAAGTATGAATCCAGCTCTTAGAATAGAGGGTGTATTACTAACGATGTTAGATGGAAGAACCATTATTGGTTTAGAAGTAATTGAAGAAGTAAGAAAATATTTCAAAGATAAAGTATTTAACACAATAATACCAAGATTAGTAAGATTAGTAGAGGCGCCAAGTCATGGTAAGCCAATAAATGAATATGACCCCAAAAGTAAAGCCACAATTGCATATGCCAATTTAGCAAAGGAAGTGATATTACGTGACGGAAACTAATCGCAAAAAAGCTTTAGGAAAAGGATTAGAACAGTTATTTTCTAATGAAGTAATCAATTTCAATAAATTTGAAACTGAGATAGTTGATGAGGGTAAACAAACAGGAGGTATAACCGAAATACCTTTAGAAGAAATAAGAAGTAATCCATATCAACCTCGTGTTATGTTTGATAATGACACATTAGAAGAATTAGCAAATTCAATTAAAGAGCACGGAATTATTCAACCTATAATAGTTAAAAAAAGTATTAAAGGCTATGAATTAGTTGCAGGAGAAAGAAGAACCAGAGCAGCTAGACTAGCAGGTTTAAAAACAATTCCAGCCATTATCAAAGATTTTAATGATGTCGAAATGATGGAAATAGCTCTTATAGAAAATATTGAAAGAGAAAACTTAAATCCTATTGAAGAAGCCAAAGCTTATGAAAATATCATTAAGATAAATAATATAACTCAAGAAGAACTAGCTCACAAGTTTTCTAAAAGTAGAAGTTATATAACAAATATGTTAGGCTTATTAAATTTACCAGAGAGTACTATTAAATTAGTTGAGAAAAAAGAGTTATCAATGGGTCATGCTAGGGCATTAAGTAAACTAGAAGATGAAAACAAGATTAATGAATTAGCATATAAAATAGTAAGAGAAGGCTTAAGTGTAAGGGATACCGAAAAATTAATTAATGCTGAAAACATACCTAAAAAGCACAACATAAATAGAGCTCCAACATTTGATATAAAGTTTAGTATTTATGAAAATCTATGTCGTGAAAGACTAGGTGTTAAAGTAAAGATTAATAATAAAAAAATAGAGATACCATATAAAGACGATGAAGAATTAACTCGTATATTAGAAGAATTAAATATAAACATTGAAGGTGATTAAAAATGAATTTTAAAGCATTTATTGAAAATATTTTAGATTTCGTTTTAACCAAGAAAGTAATAGGAACAGTACTAACTATTATTGCTGCTATAATTTTAGTTAAAGTATTTAAAAATGTAGTTTCTAAAATATTAATTAAAGGCAAGACCGATTATGAAGCTAAAAGAAGAAAGACTATAATTGAGCTAATAGGAAGTATATTTAAATATATAATATATATTATTGCAGGTTTAATAATATTAGATTTTTATGGAGTTAACACTAAAAGTTTAATAGCTAGTATTGGAGTAGCGGGAGCTGTTTTAGGTTTAGCATTACAAGATACATTAAAAGACTTTATAAGTGGTATATCATTAATATTAGAAAACTATTTAGCCGTAGGAGATACAGTTACATATAATGATTTTACAGGTGAGGTAATTGAATTAGGTTTAAGAGTTACAAAGATAAAAAAAGCCAGTGGTGAAGTAATGGTTATAGCTAATCGTAACATTGATACGATAGTTAATTTATCTCAAAAGAAAGCCAATTTATATCTAGAGATAGACACAGCATATGAAGAAAAAGAAAGTAAAGTAGAAAAAGTATTAATGGGTGTTATAGATAAAGCAATAGTAGAAAAACTAATTCTCCCTGATAGTGAATATTTAGGAATTAATGATTTAGGCGCATCATCGATAAAATACTTAGTAAAGATTAATTGTGACCAAAACAACAGATATAACATCAGAAGAGAAATGCTAAAAAGAATAAAATTAGCATATGATAAAAACAATATTAAGATTCCATATAATCAAATCGAGGTACATCATGGCGGGGACATTTAATTTAAATGATAAAGTAATAATGAAGAAACCCCATGCTTGTGGCACAAATGAGTGGCAAATAATAAGAATGGGAGTAGATATCAAAATAAAGTGTATAAATTGTGGACGGGAAGTAATGCTTGACCGTTTAGAATTTACAAAAAAGTTAAAAAAAGTAATAGGAGGAAAGAATGAAAAAGAGGTCAATTAAAGATAGAATAACCTTAGATCCTATAATGACATTACTAATTTTAATAGTAGCAACCATTGTTTTAAGTGGTTTTTTGCACCTTTTAGGAACACACGTAACTTATAACAAAATAGCAAGTGATGTTAATATAGAGTATACCCAAGGGTTAGTGTCAGTCGAATCTTTATTTAGTTTAAGTGGTTTAAAATATATATTTACCAATACAGTATCAAACTTTATATCATTTACTCCCTTATCAAGTTTAATAATCATATTAATTGGTATAGGTGTAATGGAAAAAAGTGGATTCTTAAAAACAGCAATAACGCTATTAACAAAAAAAGCTAAAAAGAAAAATGTAACTTTTGTATTAGTTCTTATATGTTTATTATCAAGTATCATGGGCAATTTACCCTATGTCATTATGATACCACTAAGTGCATTGATATTTGAATATGGAAGACGTAATCCCTACATAGGAATTATATCATCTTTTGCAGCTCTTAGTGCTGGTACAGGATTAAGTGTATTATTTACTGCAACAGATTCTGAGCTTTTAATAAATACATTATTAGGTTCACATATGATAAATTCTAGTTATGCTCTTGGAACAACTGCTTTTATATTTATTATGTTAGTAGCTATAATCATATTAGCTTTTGTCATAACATCCGTTACCGAAAACTTTATAGTTCCTAGATTACCAAAATATGAATTTCCCGAAAGTTCTTTAGAAGAAGATTTAACGATAAATAAAAAAGAGCTAAAAGGATTAGTTTTAGCAGGACTAGCAGGTTTAGTATATTTATTAATATTTATTTACTGTATTATTCCAGGTTTACCTTTATCAGGAGCATTGCTAGATAATACTAAGTTATTCTATATCGATAAATTATTTAGTCCAACATCATTTTTCAGCCATGGATTTGTCTTTGTAGTAACAATGTTGTTTATCATATTAGGATTCTTCTATGGTATTGGAGCTAAGACTATTAGAAACAACAAAGATTTCTGTGACGATTTAGGTCATAGTTTAGATGGAATTGGAAAGACATTAGTATTAATATTTTTAGCTTCAACATTTATAAGCATATTTAAGAAAACTGGTATAGGTGAAGTTATAACTGCGGCTTTAGTAAATATATTAACCATAGAAGGGTTAGGAGCTTTTCCATTAATAGTAATATTATTTATTATAACAGCGATTTCAACTTTATTCTTACCAAACTCAAGCTTTAAGTGGGCCATAATGGCAGGTATAGCAGTCCCAACTCTTATGAATATTGGTATATCTCCAGAATTTAGTCAAACAATATTTAGATTTGGTGAATCAGTAACTATGGGTATAACACCTTTAATGGCTTATTATTGCATATATCTTGCTTATTTAGAAAAATATAATCAAAGTGCTAAGCCAATTAACTTATTTAAAACATTAAGATATCAAATGCCATATACTATGTTAGTAGGAATAATATTACTAGCTTTATTAATAGTATGGTTTATAATAGGTTTACCAATTGGAATTAATGGCGTAACAACTATCTAGATTGTAATTATTTAAAAAATATGTTAATATTAAATTAGTAGAGCGTTAGGATGCAATCTAATATCTACTTGTTTAAGCGGACATTGACTGTAATAGTTAATGTCGTTTTTATTATTCAAAAGTAAGGTTACCCTTATTTGAACCTTCATCTAATCACACTCCTAACTATTCCAAAACCCCTTGGGATAAAAGAGAGTAGGATAGTGAATGAAAAAAGGCAGACATTAGCCCTAACGCTCAAGTTATTATTCTA
>CANDSI010000039.1 GCA_947388575.1 uncultured Mycoplasma sp. | reverse complement strand
TATGGAGATGATGAACTTGCAAGTATTATGATTATGAATCATGATGAATCATTATATTGTAGAGATAAAGACACATTTGAAACTTTTTATCTAAATAATGATAAATTTAGTAAAGTACCACAATCAATACTTGATGAGTATATTGATAATTGGATGGATCATAAAGATTTACCTATTAAGGAAGATAAAATCTATAGTAATCAAATCAGTAGTGGTTTTATAGCAGTAGACAATTCTACAGATGAGTGTTATGTAGAAGAATTTGAAACAGAAGAACAAGCTCAAAAATGGTTACTAGGTAAAGAAAGAGAAGAACTTATCGAAGTTGAAGGGACTGTACTATGAAAGAATATTTAAATCGTAAAGAATATGATAATGGTGATATTACTATTAAATTAGTTAAAATGGGCTGTGATATTGATGAAGAAAATAACCATCGAATAAGGGGTGTTGTTCCTACAGAAGATGGCAAGCAGGTATTTGTGGAAGTTGGCGATATTGAAAGACCAAATAAACCATATTCATTTGAAAATTTAAGCAAAGAAGAATTTTTAAAAAAATATCCTCATGAAAGATTTTTAAGGTGTGATTTTTGCTTTAGGGTGGATATTCCCCAAGATTATTATCATTGTTATTCAAAGAGTTTAATAGGCTTTGAAAAAAACTGGTATTGTGATATAGAATATAACAAGAATGGAATTGTTGCTTTTATGCAAAAATTAAATAAGAATATCACAGATGTTGAGTTGGTAGATATAGATAAAAATTATATAGATGATTATTGTGATGAGCAAGGTTTTTATCGCTTATATGATGATAGATTAGAACATTCTTATGTACCTCTTAAAGTAATACATAAAACTGATGAGGAAGTTCATTTTGATATGTTATATAAATGCACAAATTACAATCATACTGTTGCTTATGAAGAGGTTATGAGGAATACATATACTAATTATAAAATTGAAGAATTAAATGATAAATTTGGAAAAGAAAAAATAGATACTTTATTTAGTGAGTACGATAAAAAGATGGAAGAATTATTTGCCAGTATTCGTAAAAATAAGAGTAATGATGAAGAGATTGTAAAATAGGGGGATTATGAGATATAAAGGATTGATAAAAGACTTAAATCATATTGTGATATCAGATCCATCATATAAAGATGCTGTTTGGTGTAGATATGAAAAAGATAATTTAAATGAAAAAGATTGGAATGTAGACTTACAAGTATATTCAGTTAAAACAAAATTTGAAGATTATGATATTCGAGGAACTGAATTTTATTTATTACTACAAAAAGATAAAAGAGATTGTAAAATTGATGAGGAAGGATCTATCAGATATTTAAGTGATATTGAGATAAAAGATTATACAATTGGTATGGATACTGCTTGTATTGCTTTAGGAATCAATGCTGATGCTAAAGAAATCATAGATTCAAGAGATGAATGGCAACCTAATTGTGCTATTAGAACAGGTACTGATGGTACATTTGGAGAGGTAACAGAAGGAATAAGAAATAGAAATCTTTGCTTTTTATTGGTTACTGGTTATATAGAAGAAGAGTTTTGTGATGAAAAGGAAATGTTCCAGTATTTAGTAAGTCATTTTCAGATTGAAAAATTAACTGAATTTAATGACAAAGGTAAAGTAGAAGATAAGGAAAATCAACTATGAAAGCATACGATCCTGAAGAAAAATTTGAGATTGATTTAGATTTAGCAGAAAAAGTTGATTATTTACATTATAAGGGTATAAAAACAAGATACATTAATGATACTAATACTTTGATTTTTTCAAAAGATAATGATGACAATGATTTAGATACAATTATTTATCGTAATTATACAGTTGATGAAGTAAAAAAATATATAGAATACAATTTTCAAAAGTTAATGTATGATGAATTAGAGCCAATTTATTCTGGATATCCAACAGAAGATAATTATCGTAAAGACTTAGTTAGTCATATTAAAAACACTAGGCTGGGTAACATGAAAAATATTTCAACCAAGTTGGAATATGCTTTATCTCCTTATGATTTAATTAGATTATCTAATGAATATAAAAAGGGAATAAAGAATTTAATGATAAAGTGGAATATTTACTAACTGATTTAAATTTTCATAGTGAATGTTCAGATTTAATTAGAAATAAAGCAGATGATATTATAAGTAATTCTAAACTTGAAATAAGAAAAGTATTAGAACATTATGTATTGGATAAATTTATAACTGAATATAAGGTAAATCCAAAACATCAAGGATACTTATCATCTTCTTCAAAAGAATTAGAAGATGTATCAGAATATGATTGCAGGTATTTACAATATGAGGGTTACTTGCGTCCTACTTTAAATGGATATGAATTAAGTGATGATTACATAAAATCATTAAACTCTAATAAAAAGAAATTTAAATATGTTCATTGGTTAAAAATTGATTTGTCTAATGAAACAAAAGATGGTAAAGAATGGTTTAATTTAAAAGAATATAAAGATAAATACGATTGTAATATGACTGTATTTTATTATAATCATTCATTTATTGATAAAGCCATTAAACTAGAATGTAATCAAAATTATGAAGAATTAGATCTTGATGTAAATTCTATGTCTGATGGTAGTCTTATTAGATTAAAATCTAAACCTAAGAATATAACTGCATATAAAAATGATATAGAGTACTTTTTTAATAATAAAATTAAACAAGATGCTTTAGTAATGTAATAAAAGGGGGATTATGAGTTATGAAATTGTAAAAAGTATCAGTAAAAAGAAAGATAATAGAATTTTTATTACCAGTGCATCAAATAATTGGTGGCCTAGAGAATATAATAAATGGGAATATTTAACTGAAGGGAAATACGATAAAAAATTAACTGATAATAGAGAGATGTGTTTATTTCACGATATAATCGGTGGTAATCTACAATTAAGTGGTAGTGTGAATGAAAAATGGCGATATGCAGAAAATAAATTTCACGAATATTGTAGAGATAATAATCTAAGTTCATACGATATATGGAATTTACCATATCAAGAGGGAAATACTATTGAAGTATTAAAACCTTATTATGAAATTTTTAAAGGTTATTTAGAAGAAAAAGATAAAGAAGGAAAGTTTTATCTTATGTCTAATTTAGGTTGTATTACGAAAGTAAATGATAAAAGTTTTAGTTATACTTATGGAATAGAGTTGAATAAATGTAAGAGTTTTAAAAAAGTTTATAATGATTATTGTAAACTATCAAATGATTCAATTGATAAGTATAATATTAGAATAGAAGAATATCAGTTAGCAAAAGATAAAGATGAGACAGAAATAGGAAATATGGAGTTTGGTCTATAAATGGATAGTCTTAGATTTGATTCTATTCCACAGGTACAAATTTTACTTCTTATCCTAGTTATTATTGCTATTGTATTTATATTTCTTGAACCTAGATTTGGTAAGAGAAAATTAACTAATAAGAATGAACATGGATCAAGTAAGTTTGCTGATTTAAAGGAAATTCAAAATACTTTTAAAAAAGAAAAAGTAAAAAATAGTGAATCTGTTGGTTTTCCTGTATATTATGAGAAAAAGAATAATAAGTTTGAGAGTGTTTATTTAGATAATAAATCACCTCATTTTTTGCTTATAGGTTCAACTGGTAGTGGTAAATCAGTAACAGTAGTTATTCCAGAATGCCTTATGTTTGCAACATCTAAAGAGAAACATAGTGTTGTAGTAACAGATCCCAAAGGTGAAATTTATAAGACAACCAGTAAGGTATTTGATGAGAATGAATATGATGTTATTCCTATTAACTTTCGTGATCCGAGTAAGTCAATTAGAATCAATATAATGCAACCTATCATAGATGAGTGGAAAGAGTATTGTAAATATAATAAAACAATGCTTTTTCTTTTCTCTCATTTTGTTAAAGTAAATCGAATTAAGATAGATGAAATTGATGATAAGGTATATTTAAGTAGAATAAAAGATAAATTTAATTTAGAGGAATACTTGTTAGATATTATTGTTAATAATAAGAAAGAAATTAAAAGCAATATTGAAAACAAAAAAATGTATAGTATCGATTCTTTGGATTTACAAGTAGATAATTTAAAAGAATTTTTAAATAGTAAGTCAAATGATGAAATACTACTCATGATTCGTGAATATCAAAATAAGAGTTCTAAACATCAAGCTGAATCAAATAGACTTGTAATTGGATTAGCAGATTTGATTTTTGTAGATAAAGAAACAAATGACAAGTTTTGGATAAATAGTGCTAAACAGCTATTCATAGGAATTGTTGGAGTATTTTTAGAAGACTATCAGTTGGGATTGATTAGTGAAAATAAGATTAATATTTCTAGTGTAAAGAAATTTCAAAATTCATCTTTAATAAAAGAAAACCAAAACTATTTACAAAAGAATTTAAATAATAGGAAATATGGTAGTTTGTCAAAGGACTATCTTACTTCTATAATGTCTGCTGCTGATAATACATATAAATCTATTACCGCTGTTTTTGGAGAAAAGATGGCAATATTTGATGATTTAAATGTTGAGAATATTACAAGTACAAATGAATTTAATTTTACTGACTTAGGAAGTAAACCTACAGCTTTATACATTATTGTTCCAGATGAAGATCGAGCTTACTTTCAGTTAGTTACTATTATAATTGGTATGTTAACGAAAGATTTAACTAAGTTTGCTAATCTTCCGGAGAATAATGGAACACTACCAGTAAAGGTAGAGTGGATATTAGATGAGTTTGCGAATTGTCCTCCACTTAGTTCTATTGAAACTTTAGTATCAGTAGCTAGGTCGAGGGGTATGAGATTTCAATTCTTTATTCAATCGTTTTCACAACTTAATCAAGTTTATGGAAAAGAAGTAGCAAGTATTATCCAAGATAACTGTGCTTTAGTATATTTAAAAACAAATACAGTTGAAACTGCAAAAGTTATTTCAGAAAAACTAGGTAAGTCAACAATTGAAACAAATTCAATGAGTAAATCAACAGATCCTATGAAAGTGGGAGCAAATCAAACAACTTCTTTAATGGGAAAAGAATTACTTACAGTAACAGAAATAATTGGATTAAAGTATAAAACAATTATCTTTCCGACAGTTAGTAATCCAATATTTAGAGATACTTATCTTTATAGTGATATTTATCCTGAATATGCAAATTTAACAGCTGTAGAAAGACAAACACAAGTATTAAAGAGAATTACAAGTAATTACTATACTGTTGAAGAATTAAGAAAAGAATATGAAAAAATTGATGCAGACCATGTTAAAAAAGTTACTATGAATGCTGAAAGAAATTTTGAACGAGCAATCAATAGATCAATAAACAAGGAAACACGAAAAGCAAGAATTGAAGATAATCCTAAAAGAGATGTTCTAAATAATATTGCTTATCGTTTAATGCAAGAGGCTTTACTTAATGTTAAAGCAAATATCTTAATGCCAGATATAAATACTTATTTAATTGATATAGATATGTTTTTACCAAATAATATTATGGAAAATCTAGAAGAATTTGATAAAGAAAAATATACTTTTTCAGTTTATAGAAATGAGAAAAATTGTACCACTAGAATTATGATTTATGATGAAACAAAGGAGAGAATAATGTAATGAAAAAAATAGGATGGATATTACTAATAATTGGGATTGCAATAATTGGATTTTATACAATATATATTAAAAGTCTTGAAAATAAGGCAAATGATAATATAGAGGATTATATTAAGGAAACTTCGATTATTGAAGAACAAGAAGAACAGGAAATCATAGAGCCTATTGTTGAAGAAAAGATAAAAAAGAAAAATACAATAAATTATACTGCTATCTTAGAGATTCCTGTAATTAGCTTAAAAAGTGGAATTGTAAATAGCACAAAAAATTTTTATTCTATAAATTATGCAATTAGCGCTGATAGAAGTAGTAATTATCCAAATGAGTATGGAAATTTTATTTTATATGCTCATTCTGGGAATAGTTCTATTGCTTATTTTAAGCATTTATCAAATATGAACATAGATGATAGTGTCTATGTTTATTTTAATGGAATTAAATATCACTATGTTATTTTTGATAAGTATGATATTGAGAAGACTGGTAAAGCAGTATTTAAAAGACCAATTAATGATAATTACATTACTTTAATAACTTGCAATCAAAATAGAAAAGGTTATCAGATTGTTTTAACTGGTAAATTAATAAATACTGAATCTTATTAACACTATTTAGTAGTGAAGCTATATAAAAGAATAAAAAGAATAGGGGGTAATGATGAATGAAGGCAAGAGCTTAACACAAAATGAAATAGATAATATATTAGATGAAACAATAAACCTTTCAATAATATCTAAATTGTTGAAATTAAATTTAATTACAGAAAAACAATTTTATATCCTTAAAGAGAAAATTAAAACTTTTTACTAATAAAGGGCGGTAAAATTGTTAATAATGCGTTATAATGGATATGTAGAAGTGCAGCTCAATTTCTATATAAATAAATTAAAGAAGGAGAGAAAAAATGGCACAGGTTGAGATTATAGCTGCTAATCTCAAACCTGAAAATAATAATAGCTTCGCTAAAAATACAAAGAAGAAGGTTGCTGCTTATGCAAGAGTAAGTAGTGATTCAGAAGAACAATTAAATAGTTATAGTTCACAAATTAAGTATTATACCGAAAAAATCAAAGCTAATCCTGAATGGGAATTTGTTGGCATATATGCTGATGAAGGTATCTCTGGTACACAAGTTAAAAATAGAACTGAATTTCAAAGAATGATTGATGATGCTTTAAATGGTAAAATTGATATCATTTTGGCAAAATCTATATCAAGATTTGCAAGAAATACTTTAGATACTTTGAAGTATGTTAGAGATTTGAGAGATCATAAGGTAGATGTATATTTTGAAAAAGAAAATATACATACTTTAGAATTAGATAGTGAAATGTTTTTGACTTTATATAGTGCTTTTGCTCAAGCAGAATCAGAATCTACATCTCAAAATGTAAAGTTGGGACTTAGAGCAATGATGAAACGTGGAGAATGTGTAGGTAGAGCTAATCCTTATGGTTATGATTGGGATAAAGAAACTAAAACACTAATCATTAATGAAGAAGAGGCAGAAGTAGTTAGAATGATTTTTAATTGGTATATTTCTGGTATTGGAACAAGAGTTATTGCAAAAAAACTAAATGAAATGAACATACCTTCTCCTGGTGGTAAAATATGGTCTCAACAATATGTAAGAACAATGATATCACAGGAAAAATATGTTGGGGATTTGTTAGGACAAAAGAATTATACTGTAAGCCCATTAACACATAAGAAAGTGCGTAATTATGGTGAAAAAGCTAAGTACTATGTAAAAGATCATCATATTCCTATTATTACTAGAGAAGTATGGGACAAAGCACAGGAAATATTAAAAAAGAGAAGTAATAAAATTATTCCTGATGGTGGAAGTCATAATAGTAGATTTAGTTTGCGATATCCTTTTAGTAGTAAAATTGTATGTGGCTTTTGTGGAACGAATTATTCAAGAAGAGTTAGTGGTGCAAGAAAAAGTGGATTTAGAAGAGTATATTGGACTTGTTATAAACATGTTGTTGAAGCAAATGATTGTGCTGAATCTCATGGTATAAGAGAGGAAATATTACAGAATGCTTTTATTGAATTATATAACTCTGTCATGAAAAATAAGTATAAGACAAAAGATCTTATGTTAAATGCTATTAAAGATGTAATTAGTGAGAATGACTATAAAAAGAAAAAAGACAATCTTCTTAAGGAAAAAGAAACATTGGAAAAAAGGTTATCTAATCTTTTAGATTTAAAGTTAGATGATTTTGATAATAAAGAGTTGTATCTTGTAAAAGAAGAGGAAATCAATACTAAGTTAAAAGCTATAACTGAAAAAATTAAAAGTTACGATGCTTTAGTATCAGAGAACAAAATGCTTTCAAAACAAATTAGAGAAATAGAAAAACATTTTGAAAATCCAGAAGTAATAACTGAATTTGATGGAGAGGCATTTAACAATATGATTGATCGTATAATAATTGGAGACTATAACAATGATGGAACACCTAATCCAAATGTAATTAGATTTATATTAAAAATAGGTGGTGAATATGTATTAGATTTAGACTATGAAAATGAGTCTGAAATTAGCGAAGGAGAAAGTGTGTCATTTGCACAACGAAAGAGGAG
>CANDSI010000038.1 GCA_947388575.1 uncultured Mycoplasma sp. | reverse complement strand
TTGCTATAACTATAGTTTTCTTATTCATTATATTTTCTTCTTTCTTAAATTATTTACGACTATTTCCCTCTGGTATAAATGATATAGCTTGCTCATCTTCATAATCATTATTTAAACTTCTAATTAAATTGTTTAATTCTTCATCGCTTATATTTGTAAAGGCTAATTTCATTACTTCTCTTAATGCTCTAAATAAAGTTTCTTTTGATATTCTTTTATTAGTATGCAAAATTATATAATTGTATATTTCTATAAAAAATTCTGTATTATATGGTCCATCTATATCATATTTCTTAGCTAAATAATTATAAAATGGCTTATCTATAACATCAATTATTTCTAAGAATCTAGGAATTGATTCGGAAACTTTTTTTATTTTTGTGTAAAATTCAGTGCCACTTTGGATATCAAATATATCGTCAGGAGTATTATAAAATGTGTCACTTTCAAATCTTGTTTCATAGGGAGTTAAGCTTGAATGATTGTATAAATCTAAACCTTCTTCTTGATCCCACGTGACATCACTTATAAAAATTCCATCTATATCATATTTAGAATCAACTAAACGAAATATAATCCGAGAATGATAACCTTTTGTTCCTTTTTTATCATTTTGTTCAGCACGAGTTAAAGTAGCATAATCTTCTACTCTCAATGTTTCACTTTCTTTTAATATTTCAACGCGGAAGAATGTCGCATATATTCCAACTCTTTTTAATAAAGCTATCATTAATTCTGAAAAGCCTAAGCATACGATATAATCGCTAAATAATATTTCATATAAATCACAAGATGCTGAAGTATTAAATTGGTTCTCATTCCCTTCTCTTCGATATGTTTTAAACTCTTTAACATTTTTGAAAACTGCTAAATATTTTTCATATGGGGATAAAGTTGATTCTTTTATATCTTTTACCATTAAATTAAGTATTTCTTCTACCTTTAAATATCTTTTAAAACCTACTCTTTCGGATACCGCAATATTTTCATTAGCATATGCTTTAAAAAGTTCAATATTATCTTTGATTATTTCACTTTGACGAATAGTAAATTTAATATCTCTTCCTTTTAATACTTCAATGACAGCAATAATATTTTGAGCATCTTTATAAACAAACATTATTTCTACTTTATTATTTAAATATTTACTTAAGTTTTTAATGTCAATATCACTAAGAGGGTTAATTAATATAATAAAATTATTATTATTTAATTCTTGATATGTATAACCATCCACTAACTTCTTAGTGGTATAAAAACTTATTCTTTCTCTTTCACTACTTGTATATTCTCCTATAACATCATCAGTACTAATATTATATATACTTTCTGACTTATCTAATATATCAAATTCATAGCGTGTTAAAACATAAATATCATTAGGATTTCCTAAAGTAACGCTTGTTATTTTAGGGTTGTTAGCTATGGCTTCTAATATTTCATTATTTATTAATGCACTAGATAAAATCTCTATTTTACTTCTCTGATAATTTCTTATAAATCTTAATAATTGTTGATGTAACTTGTCTTTTTCATTTCTAGCATATAATGTATTTATATAAATGTAATTTGTTTCTTTATCTAATTCTGATATTACTGGTTCTTGATATTTATCACTAATTATTATTTTGCAATTATATAAAGGTATAACATTTTCTAAATCAAATTCTTTATAATTATTTGGCATTTATATCAGACTCCTAATATTTTTATTTTATCATAATAATATTAAATTAACAAATATTATTAATTTGCTTGTAAAATTGTTTCTTCTACTAACTTTTCATATATTTTTACCATTGCTAAAGTGTCTAACTCACAATATTTAAGTAAATCTTTTCTAATTCTTTCTTGTTCTTCTTTGGTCACATTTTTTAAGTTTTTAAAACTATTCATCGCTTCACTACCATTATGAATATTATTTAGCGCATGATAATCTAAATTTTTATCATTAGGAAATAAAGCTGGTAAAACATACTTTATAGAATAAGAGCCTTGCATTTCTTTGGTGTAATAACTTCTATTTTTAAACGGAATCATTAAATCTTTTATATTATGATAAATATTCATTAAATGTTCACTTAAATCAGGATATAAACTTGCTAATCTTTTGATTATCATTTTCTCAAAACTAGAATTATAAGCGATTACACATGTATTTCTCGGAATATTCTTGATTAGATTTTCTGCTAAATCTCTCCTAGGGTCAGTATTTATTTTGGCTAAAAATTCAGTATGTTTTAATGTACTATTTTCATTTTCTAAATAATGCAATGAATATTGAAATGGTATTTGTTCATAAGGACTCGAATTCTCTAATACTGGTATTGATTCCTGAAAAGTTTCAAAATCTAAAAAATACATAGGAAATGTTAATGTGTTTAAAAACTCTTTTATTTCATCTTTTTTGATACTCGGTTCTTTGTCATTTAACTCAAAATCAATTTGTTCTAAATATTTATTATTTAATTTATCTTGTAATAATTCTTTAATAATTATTTTGTTTTTATTATATAATTTAAACTTATTTGATATGCTCATTCCTCTTATATCAAAAACGTTAGGTCTAACTAAATTATTAGTACAATATTTAAAAAATGGGCAATCATAGGGTTTAACACAATGCATTCCTATATCTTGTTTTGGCTCACTTTTCTCTTTAATATATTCATTTATTTCTTCTATGTTTTTTTCTATTTTCTCTTGTTTTTGAAGTGCTATATCTGTTACGTCCTCGATTATAAATAATTTTCTTAAATCTAACTTTTTTCCTCGGATGTATTTGGAATTGATATATACAATTGAGGCCTTTGTTATGTTGTATCCTAAACTTTTTAAGACATAGACTTGATATGAAACGTCTTCTAAATAAATGTCACTGATACTTGTGGAACTTTTTACTTCATATATTTCATAGCTATCTTTATCCTTTTTTAAAATATCAACACTACAAAAATTATTATTGTAAGAAAATGATGCTTCTGTAATTATTACACTATCTTGTTTTAAAGATTCTTCTGTGTCTTTAATCATTACTTGTAAATCTTCATTAAATTCTATATCAATTGGCTTACCTAAAAGTTTTTTAGCTATAATTCCTACTTCAGTACCATTCTCTAAAACACCTTCATTATTTGTATCTTCTTTTACTTCTGGTTTAAATTCACTTAACCAAAGCATTTTTAAACATTGATGAGCACTACAATATTTAGATTTTGATAAATACATTTTAACCCTCCTAACTTAGTTTTTATTTTTTAAAGCTTCAAGATATTTATTTAAATATTTGTTTTTGTCTTTTTAATAATAATATATTTTTGGAAATTTTATAGGAAGTGGAAGGAGAAAGGCAGAGATATACTACTCATAAATATCTCCTATAACATTACTTGTCTTTTGTAATTATAAATCCAATACTTTTCGATTTTCTTTTTCGTATTTATTATGGTTTTCAAGCCTTTCTATTAGCATCTAAATTATTATCTAATTTAGGTCTTTCACTCATAATTATCACAATCCTAAGCTGTTATTTAATCCTCAATTTTCATGATAATATCGTATGCAGTAGAACATTCTTCTTTTGATAATTTTGTTTCATTAACAAGATATTCTATTGCTTCTTCTCTATTATTAAATCTTTTTAATATATCTCTTACTGCTTTAAACTTTTCTATAATAGTTTGAATTTCATTATTCATATTCTCATCTCACTTTCAAATTGTAATTCGTAATTATCTATATCTTATACAATTTAATATTTTAGTTGTTAATGGTTTCTGTATTAAATACATAATATATCCAATAATTCCACCAATGACATTAGTTATTAAATCTGTTATATCGGCTGATCTAAAACCATTTATTAAAGGCTGTAATAACTCAATTCCGAGACTTAATAAAAAAGTATAAAAAACAACTTTTAATAGTTTATCATTTTCTTTTTTTACTAAAGGCATTAAAAAACCAAAAGGAATTGTCATTATCACATTTAATCCAACTTGTCTAATGAAATCACCTCTACCATTTAAAACATCAATAAATGGGACTAAATTCATGGAATCATATGGATGATTAAATATAAATGGTAAAGATGTTATTATAGGCATTAAGGTAAAATATAGTACAAAAGATAAGTATATATACATAAGAGTATTTATGAGTAGTATATCTCTGCCTTTCTCCTTCCACTTCCTATAAAATTTCCAAAAATATATTATTATTAAAAAGACAAAATCAACTAATTCTTTCATATTATTTTCTCCTCGATAATTTATTATTCATGTACAACTTTATATTAAATATTATAGCATTAAAAAAGCAAAATCTAAACTGATTATACTCTTATTTTAAAAAAATTATCTAGTCTAACACTTAGTATTATAGAAATTTGGAAAAAAATATTAAGTAAAAAAAAGTGGAGCCTTTCGGCTCCTTCAGGGGGTTTTGGTTCATATTCACATAAGTCGTGAATATGAGATCTCGGACATGATGTTTATCATGTCATAATAATCATATTATGTTTTTAGTTTTTTGTCAATTCTATTTTCGTAATTTCTTTTTTATTTTACAAACTTAATTTAATCTATCTAAATCTTTAATTATTTTATAGTATGACATATTATTTTTATAGGCTTCACTATTTATATATTGTTCACTATCATTTTTGGCTTGAAGCATTATTTTTAAATCATTTTTTAAATTAGCTATTTTAAATGTTTTTACTCCACTTTGTCGTATACCAAATAAATCCCCTTCTCCTCTAAGCTCTAAATCTTTTTCAGAAATATAAAATCCATCATTACTTTCTTCTAATACTTTTAATCTTTCAATCTCTTTATCACTTATTAAATAACAATAACTATCTAAAGAGTTTCTTCCTACTCTTCCTCGTAATTGATGAAGAGTTGCAAGGCCAAATCTATCAGCATCAAATATAACCATTATCGTAGCATTTTTTACATCTACTCCAACTTCAATAACCGTAGTTGATATTAATATCTTCGTTTCATTATTTTTAAATCTAGCCATTATTTCATCTTTTTCTTTTTGCTTTAATTTGCCATGTAATATTTCAATTGGTATCTTATTTTGAAATGCTAAATTAAATTTTTCTTTTAATGTTTCAACACTCTTTAAGTCTAATTCTTCATTATCGTCTATAAGACTTGCTACAACATATACTTGATGTCCTTTTTTTATTTCTTCTAAAATATGAGATAATACTTCTTTTAATTCACTAAATTTTTTTAACTTTGTTATTATTTCTTTTCTTCCGCCAGGCTTGTGAGTTATAAAAGATACATCTAAGTCACCATATAATGTTAAAGCATAACTTCTTGGTATTGGTGTTGCGCTCATATAAAGGGCATCTGGTACTTCACCTTTACTTTTCAATATCTCTCTTTGTTTTACGCCAAAACGATGCTGTTCATCTGTAATAACTAAACCTAAACGATAAAATATTACACTTTCCTCAATTATAGCATGTGTTCCTATTAATATATCTATATCTCCTCTTATGAGCTTGTCTTTAACTGTTTCTTTCTCTTTTTTAGTCATACTTCCTACTAATATCTCAATATTTATTTTGGTGTCTTTAAAATAATTTATAGCACTTTCAAAATGTTGTCTTGCTAAAACTTCAGTGGGTGCCATTAATACACTTTGATAACCAGATAAGAAACTAGCATACATAGAAATAAAACTTATTACTGTCTTGCCACTTCCTACATCTCCTAAGACTAATCTATTCATTTTATTATTGCTTTTTAAATCTTTTAGTATTAAATCTAAAGCTTCATTTTGGCTGTCTGTTAAACTAAATGGTAAACTATTTATAAATTTAGTTATATCTTCATCATTAAAGTATTTTTCTTCCTTTTTTATGTTTTCATTATCTTTTTTCATATAAACTAATTTAAACATAAATAAAAATAATTCTTCATATTTCAAATAAAAGCTAGCTTTTTTTATTTCTTCAAAATTATGTGGTAAATGTATCATTCTTAAAGCTTGCTTTTTACTTATCATATTATATTTCTCAATAAATTCATTTGGAACATAGTTGTAACTAGCTGCATTATCTACAATAGCATTTTCCATTATTTTTCTTAGTTCACTATTTTTTATATCTTTTTTTGTGTGATAAATTGGTATTATCTCTTTCTTTTCAAGGGGTGTTAATTTTATATCATCACATATAAATGTGTTTTTTTTTATATCATATTTGCCTACTAAAGTTATAGTTTTACCAATAACAATATGTGGTTTTAAAAAAGCACGATTAAATATTACCGCATATATTGTTTTATTATTGTGGTTACATCTAAATTGTAATTTATTGAAATTTCTTTTTATAAAAGCAGTAGTTGCAGTTGTTTCTACAATTACATTAATGGCTACTCTCTCTCCATTATAGTTTTCATCTAAATTAATGGGCTCAAATATATCATAACGATATGGATAGTAAGATAATAAATCTTCCATATTGTTGATATTTAAAGTTTTTAAATTGCCTAACATTTTAGGTCCTACACCTTTTATATCACTTAGTTCCATTATCTTACTCCCTTTCTTTTTTATTATAGCATTTAAAAAGAAGAATTTCTATTCCTCTTTTAATCGTCACCAAATAAATCATAAACTTCTTCAGTATCATCAGATACATTGTCAGTAACACTTTGGTTATTAACATTTATTTTTTTTATGTTTATTTCTTCATCATGGTTTTTGTTTTTCTTTTTTTCTTTAGCTTTTTTCTTTTCAAGCTTCTTTAACTCTTTTAATTCTTTTTTTGATAATTCATTTTTGTCTATTTCAATCTTTGCTGTTGCTTCTAACTGTTCTTTATTTAATGTGTCAAGTATTCCTGTTAAATCGGCTTTATCATATTCTGATTTTTTTTCTTCTTCAACTTTGGCGATTTTCTTAGTTTCTTCTAAATTTATTTTTGCTGTTTTTTCTAATTCAACCTTATTATCTTCTTTTTCTTTGGCAGTTATTTTTTGCACTTCACTTACGACATCATTAAGTTTTCTTGTAGCTTCTATCTTGGCTTCTTGACGCTCAATAAATTTATTTATTTTCTTTTGCTTCTTTTTAGAACTATGTAATAAACATATAATTATTATTAACATTAAAAATGATGTACTTGCAAAAGCAATAATTACATAAGAATATAATTTTAATGTTTCTTTAGAAGTACTAATTAAATCCTCATCATATCTAATTACTGTATTATTTTCAGTATCATATAAGTAGTAACTAGCGTTACCATCTGATAGACTTTTAGCATTAATAATTACAAAATCACTATTATCGTTAATTTTATAACAATCAATCTCTTCACCATTAATATTTACTTTTCCTTTATTAAAGTCTAATTCTTTATCAAGAGGAACTGGTATTAATAAAATATGATTTAAATTCATTTCATTATATTTAGAATATTTACCATCTTTGTAAATGAATAAATCTGTCTCACCATTAGAATCTTTTAATCCAACTAGTGTGATATCTGCTGCAGTGTTTTTAAATGAGGGTATTTCTATGTCATTAATAATTATTTTATCTGCCACAAAAGTATTGGGAGCAGTTAATAAATTTTCATTTTTTACAATTGTATAATCTTTATTATCTATTGTTACTTCGATTGGATTTTGGTCTTCAACATTTACTATTAAATTATAAGTCTTTTCTGAACCATTCTCAGCAGTTACTTTAATAGTTAATGTATTAAGTCCTTCTGTAACTTCAATCTCTCCATCTCCAGTAATACTAGCTTTATTATCATTTTTTATAGCTGTGATTTTTACAGATGTTGTTCCTGTTGGAACATTTATTCTATATTCTAATGTATCTTTATCAAATGGTGTATCTAATTCATATCCTTCAACACTTAGTGATTTTAAATTATTGTCTTTACTATAACTAGCTTCTAATTCTTGTTGTGTCATTATTCTAATATTTTTACTTCCTGATGTTAAATTAATTTCACTAATATCTGAAAATGCATAAGCTAAATAACTACTTACTGATATTCTGGTGTTGCCACTTTTTAATGCTTTAAATGTAAATGTGTATGATTTACTTTTAACTCCTGTTGCTGATGAATTAACCATTCTAGTTCCTCCGCCTTCAGCATTACTATTAGTTAATTGTAAATAATTCTTATCATAATTTAAATCCATTTGCCAAGAACCAATTGATGTTCCACTAGATAAAGTCACTGTTATTGTTACTTTATTTCCTACTATAGCAGTTGATGCTCCAGTAACACTTATATTACCACTTGCGGCTTCTACATTAATAGGTATTAATATACTACATATAATCCCTATTAATAATCTT
>CANDSI010000037.1 GCA_947388575.1 uncultured Mycoplasma sp. | reverse complement strand
ATTCTTCTTTAACGTTCATAATAGTTTCTCCTTTATACAACTTAAATAGTTTATCACAATTAATTATATTCTACAATACGTATAATTTGAAAAATAGATATTACTAAGTAACATCTATTTTTCAAATTGAGAATTATATGTTTTAGCATAAAATCCTTTTTTTTCTAAAAGTTCATCATGCTTACCTATTTCCACAATATCTCCTTCATTCATAACTAATATTAAATCAGCATTTTTAATTGTAGATAATCTATGTGCTATAATAAATGAAGTTCTTCCCATCATCACTTTATCCATAGCTTTTTGAATTAATTCTTCTGTACGAGTATCAACATTACTAGTTGCCTCATCCAAAATTAATATTTTAGGATTAGCAAGAATAGCTCTAGCAATAGTCAGAAGTTGTTTTTGCCCTCCACTAATATTACTAGTTTCTTCATTTAAAACCATATTATAACCATCAGGTAAAGTTCTAATAAAATAATCAGCATTAGCTGTTTTAGCTGCATCTATAACTTCTTTATCACTAGCATTCAAATTACCATAACGTAAATTATCTAAAATAGTACCATTAAATAACCAAGTATCTTGTAAAACCATTGCAAATACGCTTTCTAATTCACTACGTTTATAATCGATAATATTTTTACCATCCAGTAAAATCTCACCACTATTAAGTTCATAAAAACGCATTAAAAGTTTAACAATAGTAGTTTTACCAGCTCCTGTTGGACCAACAATCGCAATTTTTTCACCAGCATTAATTTTAGCATTAAAATCTTTAATAATAATCTTATCTTCATTATAACCAAATTTAACATTTTTAAATTCCACATTACCTTCTACACTAGTAGCTTTTAATTTACCATTATCAATATATTCACCTGTATCAAGAAAATTAAATACTCTTTCACTAGCTGCAATCATTGATTGAATTTGACTAGATATTTGAGCTAACTGTGCAATAGGATTAGTAAATTGTTTTGAATATTGAATAAAACTTTGGATATTACCAACAGTTATTTTTCCCTTTATAGCAAATACTGCTCCAACTATTGCAATTAAAGCATAATTTAAATTACCAACAAAATTCATGATTGGGTGCATTAAACCTGATAAAAATTGTGATTTAAACCCAGCTTCAAATAATTTTTTATTATCTTCATCAAACTTTGTAATAGTTTTTTCCTCAGCATTAAAAGCTTTAATAACTGAGTGTCCACTAACCATTTCTTCTATTTCTGCATCAACTTCAGCTAAATATTTTTGTTGATTAACAAAATGCTTTTGGCTTTTCTTGACTATAAGCATAACCACAATTGAGGCAACAGGAAGAACTAAAGCTGTTAAAATAGCAAGTGTAACATTAATTGAACACATCATTACAAATATTCCAATAATAGTTACAATTGAAGAAACAAGCTGAGTCGCTGATCCATTTAAATTCAATTGAATTGTATCAATATCATTCGTAATAATTGATAAAATATCCCCTGTGTTTTGTTTATCAAAATAACTCATTGGTAGTTTATTAAGCTTTTGTGAAACTTCTTTTCTAAGTTTATAACTTGTTCTTTGACTAACACTAGTCATAATTAAACTTTGAATATAACTAAAAAGCGCACTAATCACATATAATATTCCTAATGTAATCAAAATATTTTTAATAGTATTAAAATTAATACCACCAGTCCCACTAATCTTTAAAACTAAACCATTAAATATTTCCGTTGTCGCATTACCAAGTATTTTAGGAGATATAATTGCAAATATTGTACTACCAATAGCAAAAATAAATGATAAAATAATTAATATTTTATATGTTGATACTCTTTTTAACAATTTATTTAAAGTACCTTTAAAATCCTTTGCTTTGTCTACTGAACTAGGACCTCTTCTTGCCATTATAATTCCTCCTCTCTAAGTTGTGATAAAGCTATTTCCTTATATACATCACAATTTTTAAGAAGTTCTTTATGAGTTCCACTACCAACAACTTCTCCCTCATTAAGAACAATTATATTATCAGCATTCATAATTGTACTAATTCTTTGTGCAACAATTAAAATAGTGGCATCTTTAGCATGTTTCTTTAAATTTTTTCTTAAAGCAGCATCAGTTTTAAAATCAAGCGCACTAAATGAATCATCAAAAATATAAACTTCTGGACTTTTAGCTATAGCTCTAGCGATAGAAAGTCTTTGTTTTTGACCACCACTTACGTTAGCCCCACCTTGTGAAATATCACTATCAAATTTATTTTCTTTTTTATCAATAAATTCTAAAGATTCACTAACACTAGCACATTCCTTCATTTCATCTAAAGAGAGATTATCATTACCAAGCTTTAAATTAGAAGCAATAGTTCCTGTAAATAATATCCCTTTTTGAGGAACATATCCAATTCTATTTCTAAGCTCTTTAATATCAGCATCCTTAATATTTACACCATCAAAGATAATTTCTCCTTCTGTAACATCAAAAAATCTTGGTATTAAATTAATTAATGTTGACTTACCACTACCAGTAGAACCAATAAAAGCAGTTGTAGTTCCTTTATCAGCTTTAAAACTAATATTTTTTAGCATAGCTTCATCAGCATCAGGATATTTGAAAGTTACATTTTTAAATTCAATTGTTCCCTTTTCATTTTCATCAAAACTAATAGGATTTAGATTAGATACAATACTTATATCTTTATTTAATATTTCTTTAACTCTTTTTAAAGAAACTAAAGCTCTTGGAAGCATAACTGATACCATTGAAATCATTAAGAAAGACATAATAATTTGCATTGTATAAGTAATAAAAGCGAGTAAACTTCCTACTTGTAAAGTACCAATATCAATTTGTTTAGAACCATACCAAATAATTAAAATACTAATTATATTCATAACAAGCATCATACTTGGCATCATAATATTCATTAATCTATTAACAAATAAATTAGTTTTTGTTAACTTTTGATTAGCTTTATCAAATCTTTTTTCTTCATGTTTTTCTGTTCCAAAAGTTCTAATAACAGACATACCAGTAATAATCTCTCTTGAGACCAAATTCATTTTATCAATTAATTTTTGCATTCTATTAAATTTAGGCATAGCAAGAGCAAACAAAATACTAATAAGAATTAATATACAAATTAAAGCCACTGCAATTAACCAATTAAGAGGATTATCAAACACTTTCATAAAAGCACCAATACCCATAATTGGAGCAAAAATGACAATTCTAAGAAGCATTACAAAAAAGTTTTTAATTTGTTCAATATCATTAGTTGATCTAGTAATCAAGCTTGAACTACCAAATTCTTTAAATTCTGCTAAACCAAAATTCAATATTTTAGTTACAACAGCATTTCGTAAAAAATAGCTAATTCTTGCGGCAAGTTTACTAACTAAATAACCAACAACAATTGCAATAATCATTCCAAGACCAGCAATACCAAGCATTATCATACCTTTATTATATATATAATTCATTTGATATTGTTCCATATCAATACCAATTTCACTATAAATAGTTTTAATTGAATTTACTCCATAACCATTAAGTATAGATTGTTCTAAATTATTAAAAGATTTATTTACATTATCTATTACCTCATTAAAAGTTTCTTTATCTAAACTCATCAACCAATTTAGTAAATTAGTTCCATCTTGAAGTGGTATATTAAGACTTTTAACTATCACTTCACTATTAGAATAAAACATAGTAGTAATAATCATAGGTTTAATAATCTTTTGTTCTAATAAAGTAAGTTCTTCTTCATTTAGACTTTTTAAAACATAAATATTTTCTTTTTTTAATAAAGGAAATTCTTTAGTCATTTTTTCCAAATCTCTGTTACTAAGATTATCTTTAACTATTAAATCATAACTAGTAATAATCCCTGCATCTTCTCCACTTATTTTTAAAATTCCTTCATATAAATCTTGAGTTAAAGCCCTCGGAACATTATTACTTATTCCACTCTGACCAATTCCATTATTAATAATATCTGATGTATATTGTGGCAACTCTAAATCACATAAAGCTTGAATAACTAATAAAGCGATAACCACAATAACAGGTATTACAAATAATTTTAATTTATTATTTTTCAAATACATCCCTCCAATTTATCTTATTAGTCATAGAACTAATTATAACACATAAAAACATTATTTGTCTTTAAAAAGTTAAAAAAACTAATCTATTTCTAAGACTAGTTTTAATACATCTTCTTCAGGTATTCTATTTTCTTCAGCTAATTCTCTACAATAATAATTACCACTAGGTTCTAACTGATAAGATTCTCTATGTTTATCAGGAATAAAATTAAAGTTCAAATAATTATGACTAGGAACTCCACTATAGAACATATCTATAGCAGCTTGATAGCCAACTAAATCAATACGTCCCAAATATTCCTTATAAGAGCCACTTCCATAAACACTAAATTGGTATGGTGCTATAAACTGATAATAAATACTATAACCTGCATTTTCTCCAAAAGCTTTGTTTACATCTCTAACATAAGGCTCACTATGAGTACGATTATCGATCGTACTTGCTACTCTATAAGCTTCATCGTAACAATTTGGATCGCCACAAGATTCAGCTACACAACCCGCACAAACTGCATCTAGCTCTTCATAAGTATATCCTTCTCTTTCCATAATCGCTTGCATTTTCTCTTCATATGTAAGTTCTTTTACTTCAACTTCTTCTTCAACAACATCTACTTTTTCCTGCTCTTCTTGTAAACTCGAAGAAACAATTTCTACATTGTTTTTCTTTATTGTTTTAGAAGCGTAAGTCAAAATTGATTCGTCTATTTTACTTTGACCTACTTTAAAACCATCGTAAACAGAGACACATTCATAACTTACATCATCATTAGCGTCAGATTGTTTTACATTTTTTTCAAAATTTTTTGTCGCTGATGATATAGTTATAAAAGCCATAGCAAAGCATAAATAACGTTGAAACTTTAACTTTTTCTTATATTTACTTATTTCTATTAAATTCATTTTTTTCTCCCCTTCGCACAACAAAAACGTATTCTACCATAAATAAAATAAACTGTCAAGTGTGAAAAGCAAAGTCAATATTAAAATAAAAAAGTAGACAAACATCTACTTTTCTAAATGCAACTAATTATTAGTTAAGAGCATCTTTTAATTTGCTTCCTGCTTTGAATGAAGCAACAGTCTTAGCAGGAATTTTAATAGCTTCTTTAGTTAAAGGATTAATTCCTTCACGAGCTGCACGTTTTTTAGCGCTGAAAGTACCAAATCCAACTAAAGCAACTTTACCTTCTTTTTTAAGTCCTGTTTGGATACCCTCTAACATAGCATCTAAAGCACGACCAGCTTCAGCTTTTGACATATTTGCTTTTGCAGCGATAAATTCTACTAATTCAGTTCTTGACATAATATTACCTCCCTTTCAAAAACCTTATTTATAAGGCCACTTACCTTACATATTAAGGTTATCAAAAATATCCCATAAAATCAAGGAATTTTAGTTAATTTTTTTTATTTTTTTAGCAAAATTATTTTATTTTTATACTCAAGACTAATTTGTCAAATAAAAAAGAACTAAATATTATAGTTCTCAGGTTCAATTTCACTACTTTTCATAGTAGGTAAATCTATCTTTTTAGGTAAATCAACATTATTATTTACAACAGATTTTACTGGTTCATTAACATATACCGAACTAAATTGAGTAGTAGGTTTTGAAACAACTTCTTCAATAGGTGTCACTTTTACTTCTTCATGATAGTTATTTGTAGTATTTTCTAATTCATCTAATTCATCAGAAATAGATTTAGCTAAAGCATCAAAATCAATACTAGGTACTTCAATTTCTTCTGCTTCAGGTTTTTCTATAGGTTTATAATAAGTTTCATTTATTACATTTGGTTCAACAGTTGGTACTATTTCTGGTACCACTGGCTTAACTTCTTCTATAACAGGCGCCTTAATAGGTTCTTCTGGAATAGTTATTCTTATTGGTTCTATTACTTTAGGTTCTGATGGAATATCATAAGTAGTTGGTTCTAACCTAATTGGCTCTACACTTCTTAATGGTTCTGTAATAATAGGAGTTGAAACTTCATTTATTACTGGCACTACAGGAGTTTCTATAGATTTTATTTCTTCTTTTGGTATTTCGACAAATTGTTTTCTTTCATATTCTTCATAATCATAATTAACAGGAGCAACTGGAGATAAGATCTCATCTTTATAATTAACTGTTGCTGATGGAGTCTCACTAATTATAGGAGTCACTGGCTCAACTATATTAGAAGATATAGTAGAATTCAAACCAATACTTTTTTCTGCACTTGGCATAACAGGCATTACATTATCTGTCATAACTGGTACTTCAGACACTGGAGTTTCTAAAGACACAGGTTCACTAGTTTCCTTAAAGGTATTTAGAACATCTTTTTTCTGTAATTCTTTTGATGACTCTAACCTTCTTTTTTCGTCTCTTTTACCAAAAAATAAAACAATTAAAAATGTCACTACAAGAAATGATATAACTGCAAATAGGCCTATACCAAAGTAATTGCTTTCATATAATTTATCAAGGAAATTCATCCCTAACACCACCTTTTATTCTATTAATAAGTCTAACATATATATATTCTAAAATCAAGAAAAAATGTAAAGTTTTTTTCTTTACACAAATTTTACTATCAAACGCTTTACTAACTATCGATTTCCAACTTAAAAAGAAGCAAAGCTTCTTACATAAATTTATTCATTTGATTCATTACTTGTGTAACTTGTTTTTTACTAGGCTTTCTTCCCATTTGAGTCATCATAACTTCAATCATCTTTTCATTTATTGGCGGATTTTTCTTTAAATATTTCTTCATTATAAATCTAGCTAAGAAAAATCCAATAATTAAACCTGCTACTAAACCAATTATACACCATAATATTTGTCCCCACATAGTTATCTCTCCTTAATGACTATATTTTACTATATTCTTTAATTTATTACAAGCTTAGAAGTTCGTTTACCCAAAAATAATCTTTATTTTTAAAATCACAAACGAATAAATTATTATATTCTTTAAGTTCATTTAAAAATGTTGGCTTTGTAATATTACTTTCCAATAATAAAAATGCTTTATTAACTACTAACATTGAATCTTCTGGCACATATTTATTTTGAATACGATGTACATTATGAAACTTAGAATAAAAATCATTATCTTTAGATTCACCAAAAATCTTATTATTTATTTTACTCTTATCAAAAGGACTAGCAATTTGATTAAATAAATCATAAGCCATATCAGCATCATGAGAATCAAAACTATGAATATCTTCCATGGCTCTAAATAAATGATAAGGATTATTTTTCATTAAATTATAAAAATTCTTATTAATATTAAATATATAAAAAGTACGCATATTTTCATCACCTGTATATAGATTATCACATAAGAAACGCGAACTTTGTCGAATCATGTCGACACCCTTGTTTTTTTGCAATTTTTTTTACACTCCTGTCTTTAAATGATGTTTTCGCAAATAAATTTTTCTTAAAAAATCTGCTGGAAAAACAGTTAACGCAAGTAATAAAACAATAAAGAATTCTTTAGCAGTTAAACCATATGTCCGAAATAAGTCTCCCCCATGATAAATTAAATAAACTTGAACTAATAAAATAAAAGCGATAATAACAATAAAAACTTTATTCTTTTTTAAATTAGCTAAAATATTTATTCTTTCGCTTCTTGCATTAAAAGCATTAAAAACCCCAATAAAAATAAATAAAGCAAAATAAGCGGTCATCAAATATTTATAGTTTTCTCCAGTTCTAATAAACTCTCTTACAATCGGAAGTTTTAAAAACAAAATACAAATTATCGCGGAATACAAACCAGTAAATAATACTTCTCCAATCATATAAGAATTAACAATAGGCTCATCTTTTCTTTTTGGTGGCTCATGCATAAAACTTTCTAGTGCTGGCTCAAAAGAGAAAGCAAGTCCTGCAAAAGTATCCATAATCATATTAAGCCACAACATTTGAATAATAGTAATTGGTGTATTAATACCAATAAAAGGACCAATTATCGATAATATTAAAGCACACATATTAACAGTTAATTGATAAATAATAAATTTTCTAATACTTTTAAAAATAGTTCTACCATAAAGAATTGCTTTACTAATTGACAAAATATTATCATCTAATATAACAATATCACTAGCTTCTTTAGCAACTTCTGTTCCACTACCCATTGCAAATCCTACATTAGCTTTTTTTAGTGCAGGCGCATCATTTACTCCATCACCAGTCATTCCAACAATTAAATCCATTTCTTCTAAAATTCTAACTAATCTTGATTTATCAG
>CANDSI010000036.1 GCA_947388575.1 uncultured Mycoplasma sp. | reverse complement strand
TTTCTTTTCACTTATTGCTCTAACCCCACTTGGTCTATTAATAGTAACATTATAAGCTTTTGTAGCATTAACTCCACTACCATCAACATTAATCGTAACTGGTACATTTGTTATACTATTTATAGATTCTTGATCACCATAAATAGTAACGCTTTTGGAATTTTCATTATTAATTAAAATTGAAGCTATAGCTTTACCAGTAACTAAATTACCTGTTGTTAATACCTTAATCGGAACATTCTTAGAATAAGTATCAAGAGTAAGTGTAGCCGATAATGTTTTAGGAACAATTTCTATTCCTTCTAATATTCGACCTTTAGAATCATATGCCACAACATTGATATTATCAACTTCATAAGTACCCGCATCTTTTAAAATATCATTTTTCAAATCAATTAAAGCTTTAACTGATGCAATTTTATCAATAGCATCTTGACTACCCTTAACTACCACTTCATTATTAGAAAGTTCCACAGATTCTACACTAAGACGTTCATTTAGATAACTTTCATTAACCAAATCATAATCTATCATTTTAGTAACACTTACTTTTTCTTTAATTGTTACTGACACATACGAAGGATCTAACTTATAATTTATTGAATCAATTGACTTAGTATAAGATAAATATACTTTATAAGCCGAATCTCTAGCTTCATAATTAGATAAATCTAAAATTACAGCATTAGTTCCAATTTGTTTAGCTAAATATATATCACTTTTACGTCCAATCAAAGTTATATCCACAGTCTCAGGAATACCTTCAACTACATAAGCTTCTTCATTATAATTAACTTTAACAGGAATATCTGATAAAACTTCTGCTTCCGATTCAACTAAATTAATTACTCTAGAATCAATAAAGACAAAAACTATAACTGCTAAAATTAAAGATACATAAATCATAAAATTAGGTCGATTAAGAATATAATCTAAAGTCAAATTATGAGCTTTCAAATATTCACTAAATTTATAAATTATTCGACTAATTGGTGTAACTATAATTTTATCAATAACAGAATAAATAGCTCTAAAGAAACCTTTTATTAGTCTTCCTAACCATTTCATTAATCTTCACCTGCGCTATCTTTAGCTTCAGCTTCATAGAACACCTCTGCTTTAGGATTAAGTCCTTCAATTAAAAGTATTCTAAATTCATCCAAAGTTAAATTATAATTAAGTTCCCCATCTATTGCGATACTAAGACGTCCATTTTCTTCCGAAACAACAAGTGCCATCGCATCACTTTCCTCAGAAATACCAAGCGCTGCTCTATGTCTAGTACCAAGTCTTTTTGAAATAGCAGGATTCATACTAGTTTTAAATACTGCTCCCGCACTTGTAATACGATCTCCTTGAATAATTACTCCTCCATCATGTAAAGGTCCATTTGGAAAGAATAAAGTTTCTAATAAATCACTAGTTAAATCTGCATAAATTTTAGTAGAAGGTTCAATATATTCTTGTAAAGATATTTCTCTTTCTACAACAATTAAAGCCCCAATACGATTTTTCTTAAAGTATTCAATCGCTTTCATTATTTCATATACAACTTTTTCTCTTTCATCAATAGTAAGTATTTTATGTCTACCAAGAAGTTGTGTTCTACCAATAGACTCCAAAACACTTCTAATTTCTGGTTGAAATATTACAATTATTGCTAAAGGACCCCATTCAACACAATATTGTAAAATAATTCCTACTGTATATAAATTTAATAAATCGCTTAATAATTTTACTATTAATATTAAAACTATACCTTTAAAAAGCAAAACCATTTTAATATTATTTTTTATATTTTTTAATATGTAATAAAAAGCTAACCATACTACGCCAATATCGATAATCTTAGTAGCAATTTCCCACATACTAGATAATGTCATATATTTCACCTTACCTTTTTGCTCTTCCCATTATATCAAAAAAAGTGATATGATTCCACATTTTTATGAAAGTTTAGCTTGAGCCTTAAACATTCTTGTTAAAATAGCTATTAGCTCACTATCCACTACTTTACTAACATATGTATCAAAACCACTAATATATTCTTCTAATATAACTACTTTATTTGTTACTACTTCCCGTTTTTTATTAAGTCCCATAGAAAGAAAATATTTTTTTCCATTATACATTGTCTCATTCAAAATTATATATTCTTCTTTATTTTCGAGGACTATGATATGGTTAATTTTAAGACCCATTACTCATTACCTCCAGTTTTCTTTATAGTTTCAACAGGAATAATATCTACTACTTTAATAAGATTATTACCACCCGCTGAAGATTCATTATTATCATTTTGAACTTCTTGTTCCTCTTTTTTGTTTTCAACTACTGGAACTTCTTCAATAACTTCATTTATAACTTCGTCTATATTAGGAGTATTATTTATTGCTTCTAAGTTTTCAACAGGTGCTATAACACCAAACTCTTCATTAGCTGAAACTTCATTAACTATTTCTACTTCAGGATTTAAGTTTACATCTACATTTTCTTCTAATTTTTCTTTATTATCTAACTCATTTAATTCCTGATCTAAAATATTGTCTATATTTTGTTCTTTTTCTTCACTTAAATTTGCTACTGGTTTTACAGAAGCTAAAGTCATTTCAATTAAATCATAAATTTCATTAGGACTTTTATCATATTGCTTACGTGTTTTTATTTGTTTAATTTCTTCATTTATTTTTCTTAAGTCTTCTTTATCTTTTTCTTCTTCAATTAAATCTTTAGTTTGAAAATTAATTAAAGTTATTTTTTGTAAACCACCAAGCTCTTTTAAATAATGATTATTTTCTGCTTCAATATTACTAACTCTTTCATTTAACATATTAGTATCATTAATTTTATTTACTAATGTTTCTTTATATTCATTTAGTATATTATCTATTACTTGAATTTCTTTTTGTTTCTTTAATATAGCTTGCTCTAAATTAATCTTAGTTTTAGAAGTATTTTCCTTAGTCTTAAGTAAGTCTTTATAATCTTGAACTATTTTTTCTGCTTCTATAATTTCTTTTTCTAAACTATCTATTTTCTTGCCTAAAACAGTACTTATATGTTCATCAATATCAATAATTTCATTTTTAAGTTTAGCAGCTTTCTCATTATTACTTTCTATCTCTTTATTTAAATATTCTATACGTTCTTTAATAGCTTCACTATTAATACCTTCATAGTTTTTACTATCAATAAGACCTGCTAATTCAATTCTAAGACTTTCTTTTTTTTCTAATTCTTCATCCAAAATTGCAGCATTATTAATATCCATATAAGGTTTAGTTTTAACTATAGTTACTAATTCTCTTACTTTTTGTAAAGCATTCTCTATATCATTAGTAGCAATTAGTTCTTTTGCATCTGCTCCTATTACACTAGCATCAGTCAAAAGCTCTAATTCTCTTTTTTGTAATTTATCTAATTCATTTTCTAAAGAAGCTAATCTTATTTCATCACTATTTTTTAAATCTTCATCAATATAAGCATTTGGATTAGTTAAACTTTCTACAACATCTTTAAGTCTACTTTCTTCATTTTCAAGTTTACTTGTAAGTTCATTTTTAGCTTGGTTATTAAGTTCAAGCTCTTTTAAAATATCATTATATTCATTTGTTTTATTTTCTAAAATATCTTTTAACTCTTTAATATTATTTGCTTCAATATTAAGCATATTAATATAATAATCATTTCCTTCGTTATTAGTCCTTTTAACTTCTAAAACTTTAATATATTTTTCATTTCTAGATATTTTTTTCTTTAGCTCTTTTATTTCCTCATGCAAACCCTCTTCATTTGTAGCTAGAGTTTTACCACTGTTATCTATATCTTTAATTTTTCTTTTTAAACGAGTTATTTTATTTTTTAAACTTATTTCTATATTTTTATCAACTAATTCATTAGAAGCATTAAAGTATCTTGAATCAGTAAGTAAACTTTTAAAGTCTTCAATTTCATTATTTTTATTCCTAATTTGTCTTTTTAAAGATATAAGTTCTGCATTCACCTCATCCATATTTTTAAGGGATGCGCCAGCCATTTCAATTAATGTATCAATATTACTAAAAACCTCTGTATGCATATCAACAGCCACCTCTTCTATTCTAACTATAAGTCTAACATAATGTGAATATTTTTGCAATAAGTTTACATTAAATTTATTACTTAAGCTACTTAAAAATTAAACTTTTAAATAAACAAAAAGAGAAGCTAAATCCTTCTCTTTAAAAAGTGTGAGTTTGAGTTTATATGTTATTTTTCTTGTATAGGTTTATAAAGTGTGTATGTTAATTCTAACTATCACTTCTCCTTTCATGTTTATAAGTATACTACTAATTTGTGAATATTCTGTGAAACTTTAGTGAATGTTTGATAGTTTACATCTTTTCTTTAATTTAAATAATTTATTTCCTAATTTTAAAATAAAATGTAGAACCTTGCTTTAATGTACTTTTAACCCCATAATCAAATTTATGTTTAGTAAGTATTTCTTTTACAATTGAAAGCCCTATACCTGTTGACACTACATTCCTTTGATGTTTTTTATCACTCTTATAATATTTATCCCAAATATAAGGTATTTCATCTTTCTTTATTCCTTTACCAGTATCTTCAATTTCTACAATATATTCTTTTCTTGTATTCTTAACTCTAATTATAACTTTTTTATCTTCTCCTGTATAATTAATCGCATTATTAATTAAATTATATATAACCTGCATAATTTTCTTTTTATCTGCAGTTACTTCACTTTTTTCTGGTAATTCAACTATAAATTTATAATCTTCAGTAGTTTTAAGAATATCATAGCGAGTCATAACCTCTTTAATAACTTCACACAAATCAAACTTTTCTAAAGTAAGTTCATCCGCATTCGCTTGCATTTTTGATAAATCTAAAATATCATTAACCAAAATATTTAATCTTTCTGTTTCACCAATTATAACATTAAGATCTTTATTCATTTTATCTTTATCTTTATAAGAAATATCTCTTACCATTTCTGCATAAGCTCTAATCATCGTAAGAGGAGTTTTAAGATCATGAGAAACATTAGCCATTAAGTCTCTACGTAACTCATCTATTTTAGATAAATCATTACTAACATGATTTAATGTATTAGCTAGTTCATCTATTTCTAAAACATCACTACTATCAAAGTGAATATTATAATTACCTTCTCCTAATTCCTTAGCTTTTTTAGTTATTTTTGTAATAGGTTCTGTTATCTTATTGCTAAGAAAATAAGATATAAAACAAGCTAAAACTATGACTATCAAAGTAATATAAAGAAGTTGTCCTTTTAAAACAATACTTGCTCCATCTAAATCTTCTAATGGTGAATAAATAAAAATAGTTCCATCGGGTACGTTTATTCCAGAAAGTAAAGCTTTCGTGTTATTAGTTTTATTAACAAGTTTAATATGTTGTATTTCTTTATTGGAGTTTCTAATATCATTAATTAAGTTAATAATTTGACTATTATTTTTATTAAGGCCACACCCTACCATTAAAGTATTATAAAGTATTTTATCACTTGAATCTAAATAATATTCTATGCAAACACTATTTTCATAAGCTATCGTTTCTAATTCATTAACCATTTCTAAAGAATCTAATTTATATATATTTTTAGCAATATTCTTAATTTTCTTTGTTTGATATTTTTCATAAGAATATTTAAGCAATAGAGTTTGCGAAACCATTAAGAAAATTAAAATTGTAACACTAAAAACTATTAAATAAATTAAAGTTTTAAAATTGATACTACTAATTTTATTCCCGAATCTCAAGTTTATACCCCATTCCTCTAATAGTTTTAATTATATCTCTATATTTACCCAAATTATTTCTAAGTGTTTTTACATGTGTATCAACAGTACGTTCATCTCCAAAAAAATCATATCCCCATACACTAGCTAAAATAGTTTCTCTAGATAAAGCTATATTTTTATTTTGAAACAAATATTTTAATAAATCATATTCTTTTGGAGTTAACATAACTAATTCTTTATCAATTGTTACTTCATGAGCCGAATCATTTAATTCTAAAGATTGATATTTATATGTAATAACTTCATTTTGTAATCTTTTTGTTACTGCTTTAATTCTAGCTACTAATTCTTTTGGTGAAAAAGGCTTAGTTACAAAATCGTCAATTCCCAGATCAAAACCAATTAGTTTATCAAATTCTTCACTTCTTGCTGACAATACAATAAAAGGAATATCTTTTATTTTTTTAATTTCTTTTATTGCCTGATAACCATCCATTTTAGGCATCATTATATCCATAATAATCAAATCAATATCATTATTTTTTACAACATCTATCGCATCTAAACCGTTACTAGCTTCCAACACTTCATAATTATCCATTAATAAATATTCTCTTATAACATCTCTAATTAAAGTTTCGTCATCACATACTAAAATTTTCATGGCATCACTTCCCAAATATATATTATAACAGATTTGTGAAAAATAAATGAAAATTTATATACATTTCCACCTTTTTAAATGTATTATTAATATGTTTTTTATTTTTATTATATATAAAAGAAAAGAGATATATCTATCTCTTAAAAATAACCTATGCTACAAGTATAATCTTTTAATTCAAAAAATTGTTTTAGTTCACCATAAGAACTAGGAACTTCTGAACCAATCTCGCTAACTAAATCACTATAAGCAATCTTCTTAGTTAAAGTAAGTGTCAAAGAATCATCATCAAAAGTTGGAACACCAGTTACATCTAAATAACTAACTTCTTTCTTATCTTTATTTTCAACTTTCAATTTTTCATATTCTTCTTTAGTACTAATTTTAAAAGTATAAACTCGCTTAGTCGACTTATTAAAAGACATATCTTCGTCAATTAAACCAAATTTATTAACTTCTTCATAGCTATCATTTGTCTTAGAACATACAACTGCCATACTAGTAACATTTTCACTAACATTTAAAATACCTGTAACTTCCTTTTGATTACCAGCTTCATCTGTAACAATGATTGGTATATGATAAGAAGCTGCTGCACTTAAATAGTCTTTTAATTTAGCTTCATCCTTAAAACTATAACTACATTGAGTCGCATCTTTACATTCAGCGATAAATTCTTCAGCAGTAACTTCTTCATTAACTGCAACATTAACTTCTTTAAGAGTTATATCAGGCGGTGTAGTATCTACAATTTTAGCTTTACCTTGATATGATTTATCTCCACAAGTTATTATAAATTTATACTCAGCTCCCACCTTAGTAGTATCTGTAATTTCTGAAGTATCAAAATTACAAGTTGAACTATCCATATTTTTAAAAACTGCATAATCTTTTATATTAGTAGATACAACAGATCCCGCTTCAATTTTAACTAACTTAGTAGAAACCTGAGGTTTACTATTAGCTTTATTAAGAAGTACATATACTCCACCACCTACTAAACATAAAGCTAGAATTATAATCACAACAAATAATGTTTTATTCATTCCTTTTTTCTTAGGAGACCCAGGAACAGCAGGCTCTGCAATGACATTATTTACCGCTGGAATATCACTAATTGGTGGCACAGTACCAATATCATTAAATACTGGCATATTATCTATAACTTCTGGAATATCATAATTAATAGGCGCTACTGGTTCCAAAGGTGATACATTAGGTATAGAATTTATATCAGATTGCACAGGAGTTACAACTTCAGGAGTAGGTTCTTTTATAGTTTCTGGCGCAATAGATGCTGGTTGTTCATTTGTAACATTCAAACTAGGTGTATCACCTAAAGTATCCATTGGCTCTTCAGGAATTGGAGTAACAGGTGGAATATCACCAATTGGAACATTTAAATTTTGAGTTCCGTTATCTACACTTCCTAAAGAAACCGCATTAATTTCTTCATTATTATTTTCACTATTGCCATTCATAATTTACAGCCCCTTTACTATTATCATAATTATAACGTAAAGAAATTAAAAAAGCAATCACTAAAAAAGAGAAATATTAACTATTCCTCTAAATTATCTATTGCATATTTAATAGCTTCTATAACAAACTTAGTAAAAGTATTTTTCCCTTTAACCCTATTTATCTCATTAAAGAGTTCTTTACTAAATCTTATATTACGAAATATATATTCATCCTTGTCTTCTATCTTAAACTTCATACCAAAACCTCTTTATTTATCAAGACACAACATATGGATTTGATTGCGTTCCTGTTCCTCCTGCTGCGAATAGTGTATCAGCTTTCAGATTTATTACTGGGCGCAAACCATAAGCGGTGTTGTTCACGTAGCTGTAGCTGAGGTGGCCATTACCAGTCACAAAGAACACGTGAGCACCGCCATAGTTATACCAGCTAAACGGAGACATAGTCCAGTAGTGCTGTCCATTGTACAAGTAGTATGATGTATTATTTTCATTCTTTCCTCCTGCAAACTCTACTTCATCTGCTGTGATTAATCCTACCTTTAA
>CANDSI010000035.1 GCA_947388575.1 uncultured Mycoplasma sp. | reverse complement strand
GAGTTTGGACGAATTTTAAATGATTTTAATCATTTAATAATTCTTTTTTTATTTTTAAATGCTTTCTAAATTAACGCTAACTATCTTACTTACGCCTGACTCTTGCATTGTAATACCATATAATACATCAGCATATTCCATCGTTCTTTTTTTATGTGTTATCAAAATAAATTGACTAGCATTTTTCTTTTCTTGCAAATATTTACCAAATGTATCAACATTAGCTTCATCTAAAGCCGCTTCAACTTCATCTAATATACAAAATGGACTAGGCTTAATATTTAATATTGCAAATAAGACAGCGATAGCCGTTAAAGTTTTCTCTCCACCTGATAATAATACAATTGAATTAAGTTTTTTTCCAGGTGGTTCCGCCTCAATATCAATACCAGTATTAAGTAAATCATTTGGATCAGTAAGTTTAAGAGTTCCTCTACCACCCTTAAATAATTTTTTAAAGACTAAGTTAAATTCAACACTAATTTTATCAAAAGTTTCTTTAAATCTTTCAATCATTATTTTATCCATTTCATCAATAATATTATTTAATTCTTTACTTGATTCTTCTAAATCATTACTTTGCTTAAGTAAAAATTCATAACGTTCATTTACTCTTTCAAACTCAGCAATAGCCCCAATATTAACTTCTCCAAGTTTCATTATATCTCTTTTTAAAGTATCAACCTTTGTTCTTGCTATCTCATCAGGTATTTCCAGTTCATAATTACTAGTTGCATATTCATAAGTAATGGAATAATTCTCTGATAATTCTAACAATAGATTATCCAGTTTAACATCATATTTACCCAATTTAACTTCTTTTTCTTTCAAATTATTTTGAATACTATTATAAACAACATTAGTTTTATGATATTTACTTTCAACTTCATTAATTTCTAAAACTAATTCTGATTTTTGTTTTTTAAGATTATTTAGTTCCTGAGATAATATTTCTTTTTCACTAGCAACTTCATTAGCTTCTTCTAAAATACTAACTAACTTTTTATCTAGCTTTTTATCACCAATATCTTCATTACCTTTAATCTCTAATTCTTTTTTATTTAAATCATCTTCTAACCCTCTAATTTTATTAGTACGTGTATTAAGTATTTCATTTAAAGAAATCAATTGTTTAGATTTATCTTCTTGATTTTTCTCTAGTTCTTCAAAACCATTACTAAAGTCTTTATAATCTTTATTTAAATTTTCTAATTCAATTTTTGTAAGTTCTAACTTTTCTTGTAATTCATTAAGTTTAAGTTTATCATTTAAACCATTATTATTTTGTTTAAAAGACCCACCTGTAATTGAACCTCCAGAATATAATATTTCCCCATCTAAAGAAACAATTCTATATTTATAATCTAATATTTTACCAACTCTATTTAGAGTATCAATATTATCAACCACAATAACATTACCAAGTTGATTTTTAACAATATTATCATATTCTTTATCATATTTAACTAGTTCACTAGCTATATTGATAATACCTTTTTCATTTCTTATTAAATTTATATCTTTATCTGGAATATCTCTTGGCTTAATAACATTAAGCGGAAAAAAAGTTGCTCTTCCTAAATGATTAGCTTTTAAATAATCAATGCATTCTCTAGTAGCTGCCTCATCTTCTGTAACTAAAAAGTTAGCTGAAGAACCTAACGCAGTTTCTATAGCAGTTACATACATATTTTCCATTTCTAATAAATTACCTATGGTATTATGTACACCTTGTAACCGCATATTATTTAAAACACTTCTAACCGCATTAGGCATTTTCGAATTGTTTTTAATATTATCTTCTAATATTTCAATTTTATTTTCTAAAACTAAAATTTCTTTAGCATGTTCATTTATATTATTAAGTAAATTATTCTTCTTAACTTTTTCCGTAATCAAATCATTATCAATTTTATCTTTAGCAATTGACAATTCTTTAATATCATTAATTACTCCTTCAAGTTTTGCTTGTTCTGTTGTAATATCTTTTTTTATTGCTAATTGTTCCTCTTTAAGTTTTATTGAAATTTCTTCTAATTTTTCACTCCCAGTATCATACTTTTTACGCTCCATTGTAACTAATTTTTCAGCTTCCAAACTAGCAAGATTTTCCGTTAATTTTAAATATTCACTATTCTTAGAACTTATAGTTTCATCTAATTTTAAATTTTCTAATTTTAGTTTTTCTAATTTTGTATTATCTTCGGTATTTTTAGAAGTCATACCCGCAAGTTCTTTTTGTAAAGATTCTGCTTCTGCTTTTATTCTTTTATAATCAATATTTATTTTCGAAATATCGCTTGCTATCAAAGCAATTTCAATATTTTTGAGTTCATCTTTCAATGCTAAAAATTTCTTAGCTACTTCACTTTGCTTTTTTAAAGGATTAACACTTTTTTCTAATTCTTCTATTACCAGTTTAACCCTTGCAATATTTTCTTTAGTTTTTTCTAATTTTTTTAAACTAACTTCTTTTCTTTTCTTATATTTTAAAACTCCTGCAGCATCTTCAAAAATAGTTCTTCTCATCTCTGGTTTACTATTTATTATATCTGAAACACTACCTTGAGAAATAATATTAAAAGAATCATTACCCGCGCCTGTATCTAAAAAAAGGTCAGTCACATCTTTAAGCCTAACTTTACTATTATTAACAAAATATTCATTTTCACCAGTATTATAAATAACTCTTTTTACTTCAATTTCATTAAATTCACTATTTAAATAATGATCGCTATTATCGAATACTAAAGATACATATGCTCTGGTATGAGCTGGTCTTGATTTAGAGCCTGAAAATATAACATCACTCATCGTATCACTACCGCGAAGAGATTTAACCGATTGCTCGCCTAAAACCCAACGTACAGCATCAACAATATTACTCTTACCACTACCATTTGGACCTACTACTGCCGTAATTCCATTTTTTATTTCCAAATCTATTTTATCCGCAAATGATTTAAAACCAAATGCTCGAATATTCTTCAAATGCATAATTATCTTCCTTTACTTAACACTTTTATTTAATGCATCACGAGCAGCTTCTTGTTCTGCTTCTTTCTTGCTTTTTCCTATTCCTTTTCCATATACAATGCCATCAATAACAACTTCAAAAGCAAAAGTTTTATCATGACTAGGTCCATCTTCACTAACTAAAATATATTCTAAACTTTTTTTATCAGTTTGAACCATTTCTTGCAATCTAGATTTATAATCGCCTAAAAATATATGATGTTTTTTAACATACGGTTCTAAAATTTCTAAAGCATAACCACGAGCCACCTCAAAACCTTTATCCAAATATATCGCTCCTAAAACACTTTCAAAGCAATCTGCAATAATAGTATCATTAACATTTTTAATTTGACCATTACCGACTTTTATATATTTATCTATTCCCACATCTTTAGAATATTGAGCTAAAGCTTCTTCACATACAAAACTAGCTCTAATTTTCGACAATTCACCTTCTTGAGCGCTACTAGAATTATAAAAATATTCACTAGTTATAAGTTGTAATACAGCATCTCCCAAAAATTCTAAACGTTCATAATTACCTCCACCATGTTCATTAGAATAGCTACTATGAGTCAAAGCCAAATCTAGCAGTTCTGTCTTTTCTAATTTAATATTATAAGGTTCTAAAAAGTTCATATATCTCACTCGTTTCTTTATTCTATATAATTATAACAAAAAGAAAAAAAAAAATAAACAGCTATTGTCTATTTTAATTAAATCCATCTAGATATATATATTTTTCTTGTTTGATCTTCCATAGTTTGTTTATAAATATTAATAATTGCATCGACAATGGTGCGTACAGGATCTCCATTTTTATTTTTCACTTTCATTCTAAAAATTTCTTTTTGTAAAGTTTTGCGAAAAAAGTAATCATCAACATATTTTCCCATTGTCATATCTAAAATTTTAATTTTATCAATATCTTCTCCATTATTAATATCAATTTTAAAAATAAAATCACGATATATCTTTACCAACTGTAAAGATAAGTTATCATCTTCTAAAAAATCAGTATTAACAATTCTGTCAAAATTAGGACAATGACTAAGAATAACTTTATTATTTTCCACTTTTACCACCCTATTACTTTACAAATCAATTTTACAATGACTAATTTAATTTGTCAAATATTATTTTTATGGTTATAATATATATAAGGTGATTATTTTGAAAAAAACTAAATTAAAAATCAAAAAACAAGTATGGATTGCTTTAATTCTTATTATTTTTAGTTGTATTGGTATTTATTCATTTAACAAAATACGTGCTAAAATAGAATATAAAAAAACAAATGAATATAAACTTTTAAATATTGGTTATTCCAAAGAAGATATCAAATTACTTGAAGAAAAAACAAATGAAGATACCATCAAAAATCTTTTAAATAGTCCAAAAAACGAATTTCTATTATCTTTACTTAAAGAACAATATTATTTAAATAAAAACTTATCAAGATATATAGCTTACAATAAAGAAAATCCTAGCATTTCTCCTAAGGAGGTTATTTCTTTAATAAATGTTAACCGAGACTATGCCTATTATGATCACGATATTGAAACTGATACTTCTCTAAATGAATTAATGCTAATTAATAAATATCATAAATTAAGCGAAGACTTTGAACCTAATAATTTAAAAACTGTAAGTAACAAATACTACTATGGTGATAATCATAAACTTCAAAAAATTGCTTATGACGCTTTCGTAGATATGTGGAACCAAGCTAAAATTGAAGATATATATTTAATAATGAATTCTAGCTATCGTACCTATGAATCTCAAGTAAATGTTTATGATTCTTATAAAAATCGTAATGGTACTACTTATGCTGATTCTATCGCTGCTCGTCCAGGACATTCTGAACATCAAACTGGTTTGTCAATAGATATTTTTAGTAAAGAAAACACAACAACTTCAAATTTTAAAAACTCGCCAGCTCATATATGGCTCCAAAATAATTCTTACAAATTTGGTTTTATTGAAAGATATCAAGAAGGCAAAGAAAATATAACAGGTTTCAAAGAAGAAGCTTGGCACTATCACTATGTTGGTATTGAAGCAGCTACTTACATTCACGACAATAATATAACATTTGATGAATATTATGCTTACTTTATTGAAAAGTAAGCTTTTTTATTAAAGAAAAAAACTCGAAATTATTCTCGAGTTTCAACACAATTTTGGTGACCAGTACGGGACTGCCTCTATACATATTATAACATGTTTTATAGTATTGTAAAGTGCCTATTTTAGGGCAATTACTTATTTTGAAATATCTTAAAAAATAGATAATATTTATTTTTTGTTACGTAAAATGTTACGTAAATTTAAGTAACATGAATTGTAAAAACTTAAAGCAGAAATTAGATAGAACTTTGTTTTGCAAAAGAAAAAACAAAATAATAAAAATATCAGAATGTAATAATTGCAACTATAAAGAATATAAAGATATGACAACTTGTCATACTTCTATTAAATCGCGTCAAAAATCTAAAAAATTGGCGAAATTAGAAAGAAATAGATTTAGTATATTAACTTCATCAAATAAATGCTGTATGTGCCCTTCTACTACTAATTTAACATGGCATGAAGTGTTTAGAGGACGAAATAGAACTAATTCTATGAAATATGGGTTATGTCTTAGATTGTGTTTAAATTGCCACGAGAAGTATCAAGAAGATACTGAATTTAATGATTATTGGCATCAACAGGCGCAATTAAAGTTTAATGAAGTATATCCTGATTTGGATTTTTTGGAAATTTTTAAAAGGAATTATTTATGATATTTTTTAAAAATATGAGTCCATCTATCCTTATAATATATATATATACGAAAACTTTTTTAAGTTTTCTTTAGTTCCTACTTGACTAATGGGCTCCATTATGCTATAATTAATTTGTAAGTGAGAGAAAGAAGGAATTTTAAATGAAAACAAGTTTAGATTTATTAAAAGAAATAGAGGATTTAGGGTATAGCCATGAAAAAGCGCTAAATATTATTGATAGCGATTTAGATGAAGAATTTGGATTTGAAAATAGAAAAAACCGTGAAGAAGAAATAATAAGTAATGAATTATATAACGCTATTTTAAATGGTGTTAAGATAGAGTTAGAATGTAAAAAAGAACGTGAAGAAATGTGGGATTAATTATGGAAAAAAGAAAAGTTAAAATTTCAATAACTAAATCTGGTGGATGTGCATCTAAAAATACGCTGAAATATAGATTAACTATGCCTAACTCGTGGGCGCAAAAAATGAATATATCTGAAGAGAATCAATATTTAAACATTTATAACGAAAAAAATTTTTTTATAGCTAGTAATAATGATAAAATAGAAAGATTAAATATAGAAATGCAAAAGCATAATAAAGATTTAAATCAAATTATTGATTTTACTTTAGAAAAACTAAATGATGTCGGAACAATAAAAATAGTTGATTTAGCTAAAATTTTTGAAAAATGTAAAATAGATGATTTCGAGAATGCTTTACATAGTATAAATCTTTGCGTTGAAGATACATATACTAGAATTTTTTATCAAATGCATCCAAACAACGATGATGAATTAAATAACTTTTTAAACAACATTAGTGAAATTTATCTTGATATTGCTTATGATATCATGCAAGGAACTTTAGAATATTGGGATAGTAATTTATCAGACGAAGAATCAGGCAAATTATATGAAGAAAATGAAAATTTTAGAGAAGATAAAGAAAAAGAAGTTTGGGAAGCTATACTTCTAAAAGCAAATTTTTAAAGGATTAAATATGAAATACGATAATAATATAAAATTACAATTAGGTGATTTTTATTTAAGCGCAGGAATTCTTGGCTTCTATAAAATTTTATGTGAAGATGAAAATTTAAAAAATAATGCTGACTTAACGGACTTATATTTTAAAGCACTAATAAAAAAATATAACTTATTATTGTGCTTGTTGTGATTCATCAATGAATAATGATGATAAAAAGACATTTTCATTTCTTAACGGATTTGGTGAAGATGCGTTAAGAAAAAATAGTAATTATTGGAATTTTAGAGCTAAATATATATGCCCTCTTTGCAATTTTATATTCGCTTGTATGCCCGTTGGTTTTTTACATTTTAGTGACAATATATTGCAATTTATGTTTATAAATGCAAATTATGATTTTAATGTTTTAACAAAGTTAAATAGTGATGAAAATTCTGAAAATGGTAAAAACAGATTATACATTACTTTATATAATATTCTTAAAAATTTTGATAAAAATATTTCTGAGATAGAAATGATAATCAAAAAACAAGCAGTAATTACCAGACGTACTTTATTACAAAAAAATATTACAAAAGATAAATAATAATAATAATAATAAATCTTTAGAAACACTGACTAAATTTAATACATTAGTAGATAACGATGAATTTATAAATATTTTTGATGAAGTTATGACATATATTATCAATGAAAAAAATTATATCCTTTGTTGCACAAATTATTGACGATTAGTATATCTAATGATTATGCAAAAGTATTTTGCAATTATATATATAGAATAGAAAATAACATTAATTAATAATTTTACTGTTTTAGTACACTAAAAAAGAGGCTAACTCTTAAAGTTAACCTCTATTTCTTTTTACAATAAACCTTGCCACTGGCACCTTTTAAACAAATATATCCGCTTGGACTTTTAGCCCACACTTCATTACCATTTTTGATTATCTCTTGAGCTGTAAATTCAGTATTCTTTTTATATGCTGCATTTGCATTTAAATCTGTACTCGTTGCGTGCTTACGTCCATTAACACTCATATCTTTTACTTTTTTGATTGGATAATTAACTCCTGCACCACTTCTGATATTCATAGCTTCTAATGTGATGTAATTACCTTTAGTGTATTCTTCTTGTTTTGAAGCCTCAAATTCTTTATCATTAAATAAATAATCATAAGGGTCTATTGCACTAGCATTACTTCCTTTATCAATTTGAAAATGCAAATGTACTGCTGTTGATTGTCCTGTTGTTCCAATTATACCAAGTTTTTGACCTTTTATAACTCTTTGACCTTTATTGACTACTATTGAATTAGATTTTAAATGAAAATATTTAGTATAATAGCCATTATCATGTTTAATTCTTACATAACAACCAATTCCATACTGAGTACCCGTTTTTTGCAGTGATGTTACTACACCATCGGCAAAAGCTACGATTTCCTCGTTTCGATTATTTGGAATTGCTATTATATCAATACCATAATGTTTATCACTTATTGTTTTTCCACGATAAGTGTAAGTCCTTTTTCCAAACTTACAAGTAATTCCTATTTTATCAGACTTAATCGGATACATTATCTTTCTCCTCCAATTCTTCATATTCTTCGTCAGTTATACCAATTATTACTTCTTCGTTTTCCATTTTACTTATCACTCTCAATCTATAATTGTTCCAATGTTTATAATAATTTTTTGGGAAGTGGCAATACCAA
>CANDSI010000034.1 GCA_947388575.1 uncultured Mycoplasma sp. | reverse complement strand
ATTTTTATATTTTATCTCTTCCCTATATGTTGTAATCTCAAAATGATATTCTTTAATTTTAAAATCAAAACCTCCAAGATTTTTGGTATTACTTGATGGGAATATTTCTAATAATTCTCTTGGTGTAGCATTGGTTGTGATATCAATATCATAAGTAGTTTTACCTACTAATAAATCGCGGACATATCCTCCGATTAAATAGGCTTCATAACCATTACTTTCTATTTTAGTTAATATATTTTTTATTATTTTATCCACTTTTTCACCATTTCTATTCTATATTTTTAAATAATTTTTCTTGCATGCTTTCATAATTATTTAAAAATAATTCATAAGTTTTATATATATTTGTATCTTTATACTTTACTTCTTTCAAATTATTATCTAAATCTAATATTTCGCCATTGTAATATGAAATTAATATTGGTGAGTGAGTGGCGATAATAAATTGACATCCTTTATTTGCTAAATCATTTATTAAACATAATAATGACATTTGCTTTATGGGAGATAATGCTGCCTCTGGTTCATCTAGAATATAAAAACCATTCTCATAAAATCTTATTTTTACTAATTCTAAGAAAGCTTCGCCATGACTGCAATTATGAAAATTAACTCCTTTATAATAATCATTTATTTTTAAGTTATTAATATTACTTGCGACATTATAAAAACTTTCAGCGCGTAAAAAATATTTTGTTCTAGGAATATTACCATTTGTTATTATTGTTAAATATTCATGAAGATTAGAATAACTATCATAAGTTGAAAAATTAAAATTACTAGATCCTCCTTCAGGATTTAAACCATATTTGATAGCAATAGCCTCTAATATACTAGATTTACCCGCACCATTTTCGCCGATTAAAAATGTTACATTCTTTTTAAAATTAATCTCTTTTATATTTTTTATCGTTTCTATATTAAAAGGATATTCATCTTTATTAGGAACTTCTTCCCAATTTATTTTTATTTTGTTAATAAATAAATTATTTGTTTTCATTAGTTTTTTGCTCAATTAATTCTATAGCCTTATTTATAGTATTATCAAAATTATTAAAGTCTACATCTAACCAATCGATGTCCATTTGATTTTTAAACCATGTGTATTGTCTTTTAGCATAATTACGAGAATTCTTTTTACATTCATTGACAACATTTACTAATGTGTCTTCATTGTTAAAGAAAGGAAATAACTCTTTATATCCAATTCCAGTCATTAAAGATTTACTTTGGTTGTTAGCAAGAGCATATGGCTTTACTTCATCAATTAATGGTATTATCATATTATCAAATCTCTCATTAATTCTTTCATATAATTTTTCTCTATCAGTCGTAAGACCAATAAATATAACGTCAGGATAAATTAATTTAAATTCCTTTTGCTCCGGGAACCAACCATTTTCTAATTTATTTAATAATCTTATAATCCTTTGACGATTGTCTCTATCATAAATAAAGCCACATTCATAGTTATCAATACGTCTATTTATTTCTTCATTACTTAAATCATCATAATTTGATCTATTATCTATTTCTTCTAAATTAAATTCATAATCATATAATGCTGATTTGATATAGTATCCGGTTCCTCCTACTAAAATAGGGATTTTTCCTTTACTTTTTATTTCATCTATCTTTTTTCGAGCATCTTTTTGATAATCAAAAACAGTATAGTCTTCTTCTACTTCTTTAATACTTAGTAAATGATGTTTGATGTGTTGCATTTCTTCTTTTGTTACTTTAGCTGTTCCTATATCTAACCCTTTGTAAATTTGCATGGAATCAGCATTAATTATCTCACCATTATAAATCTTGGCTAGTTCGACACTTAGTTTGGTTTTTCCAACTGCGGTTGGTCCTACTATACATATTATCATTTTAATTGCCTTTTTTCTTTTTATTAATTTTAGGCTTATTTTCTTCTTTTAATAAATCTCTTATTTCTTCTAATAATAATACTTCAGCACTTTTCTTTGGTTCTGCTGGTTTTTCTTCTTCTTTTTTCTTTAAATGCATTATTTTATTGATAAATTTTACTAAAGCAAAAATACAAACTGCTACAATTAAAAAGTCAATGACACTTTGAATAAAAGCGCCATATTCAATTCTCGTATCTTTGAAAGTTATCGCTAAGTTTGAAAAATCAGCACCTCCTAAAACTAAACCTAATATTGGAGTTAATATATTATTTACTAAACTTGTTACAATTGATGAGAATGCTCCTCCTATTATAACACCGACTGCTAAATCAATGACATTGCCTCTTGCTATGAATTTTTTGAATTCTTCAACGTTTTTCTTTATCATTTTATTACACCTCTTGCTAGTATTTTATCATATTTTTATAAAGAAAAAAAGGTATTGCTACCTTGCTACACTATAAATCGTTACTTCTCCTTCAAATTTACTTCCCATTATATCATTTCCAGCACTTTCATCTATCCACATATGTAAATTGAAGTTTTTAGTAGTATTTATTCCTTCTAATGCGCCTGTATCTATTAAATATGAGGCACTGGCATTACTAGAAGTTACTCCAAGTGGTAAAGTTATAGGTGTTAAGCTACTTAGTTTTTTACTGTTGTGCCATCTAAAGAATAATTGATATATGGTAATATGTTAGAAGATGATGTATTTATTACATTTAATATTATTTGATAATCAGTATTTGCTTCACAATTGTTTTTTAAAGAATATTGATAAGGATTAACTTTTTGAAATGCACTTGCACTACTCATTGGATAACCTGTAACATTTATTCTATTGGAATCAGTAAATGTCATATCATAACATGTTGTACGTATAGTATTAGCATCACTTTGAATATCACTTACTGATAAAAATGCAAATGTTGTACTAGATGTAATTATAATTATTCCCATAACAAAACTATTGCTAATATTAAATATTTCTTATTACTCATAAAACCACCATTTTATTATACTCGATATTATACATTATTTGCTTTATTTTGAAAAGCGTTTAATTATAAATAATTTATTTTTTCGACAATTTCAACTAACAAAAAAACTTCCTTTTGGAAGCTTATAAATAACTATATACTAGTACTTTACCTTCAAAGTTTTGACCCATTATCGAATTGTTAGCATTTTCATTTATCCATAAATATAAATTAAATGTTTTAGATTCTCCTGGTGCTAGTGTTCCTACTTCTAAACTATAACTAGTATCAATTCCTTCTTCTGTTTTAACATTTGGATTTAAGGCATATGGTGTAGATAGTGTTCCCGTTGTTCCAACTATTGCAGTTGGCGCAGTTTTATTTAATTTATAATTCAAACTACTTGTTAATGTTGAAGGACTATCTGTTAATGTATTTAATGTTACAACATAATTTACTGTTTGATTTCCAGCAGCACATGTATTAGTTATTGTAAAATTATATGGAGTTAAAGCTAGAGCGTTTGCTTCACTCATAGGATAACTATTCGTTAAATTGATTGAACCATTAGACCCTTCACTATATTCTATATTAAAACACGTAGAAGTTAAAGTGTTTGGATTGCTTTGAACATCTGAAACTGAATAATATGAATAACTTGTCCCTACTGTAATTGTAATTAATATCATTATTGTTAGCACACTTAGTGTAATTTTGTAACCCTTTCGCATAACATCACCTATTTTATCTATTATTAATTATAAGATATTTTTGGCGATACGACAAGTCCTTTTTTGCTTAATTATTTATTTTTATAACTTTATTGCCATCTAAACTGAAACTTTTAGCTTCTGTTATCTCAACTTCGATAATTTTTCCTAAATCTTTTTCGGCACCACTTATGTTTACTAGTTTCATTGTTTCAGTGTAACCACACATTTTACCTTCACCTTTTTCACTAGCACTTATTACTAATACTTTAACCTTTTTTCCTAGGTATTCTTTGTTATGCTCTAAACTATAATTGTTGATTTTTTCATTTAGTTTTTGAAGTCTTTCCTCTTTAATTTTTAAATCAATATTATCTTTTATTTTAGATGCTGGTGTTCCTTCACGGGGTGAATATATAAATGTAAAGGCTCCGTCAAATTTACATTTATCAACAACTTCTAAAGTTTCATTAAAGTCCTCATCTGTTTCATTTGGAAAACCTACAATAATATCCGTAGTTATACTAACGCCTGGTATTCTCTCTTTAATTTTATTATAAAGATTTAGATACTCTTCTTTGGTATAACGTCTACCCATTAATCTTAAAATATTGCTACTACCACTTTGAAGAGGTAAATGAATATATGGCATAATGTTATCATACTTCGCAATAATATCTATCATTTCATCAGTAAAGTCCCAAGGATGTGATGTTACAAAACGGATTCTTGATATGCCAATTTGAGCCGTTTCTTCTAAAAGTTTGGCAAAGCCATAATCACTTTCTAAATCTTTACCATAAGCATTGACATTTTGACCTAATAAAGTTATTTCTTCATAACCTTTGTCTTTTAATTCTTGAACTTCTTTTAATATATCTTCTATTTTTCGACTTCTTTGTTTTCCTCTAGTATATGGAACAATACAATATGTACAGAATTTGTCACATCCATACATAATATTTACCCAAGCTGAATATTTGGAGTCTCTTTTATATTCCATTCCTTCATAAATATCGCCTTCAACTGAATATACTTCTATGTTTTGTTTATTACTACTTTCTAAAATCATTTTTCCTAAATCATTTATATTGTGAGTTCCAAATACAATATTTACAAAGGGATATTTTTCTTTTAATAAATTAGATACACTCTCTTGCTCAGGCATACATCCACCTACACATACAATAAGCTCTGGTTTATCTTTCTTTAAATGTTTTACTCGACCTAAAAAACCAAATACTTTGTCATGAGCATTTTCTCTTATCGCACAGGTATTTAATATTACTAAGTCCGATTCTTCTAAATTAATTGTTTCACTAAAACCTAAATTCTCAACAATTCCTTTTATTTCTTCAGAATCATGAACGTTCATTTGGCAACCATAAGTCTTTATAAAATATTTCTTGTTTTTAAATTTTTCGCTTTTTAGATTGCTCGCTATCTTAGTTTCAACTTTCTTATTTGTTCTTATTTTTGCATCTTTTAAATTTGGCATATGCATAATAATCACTTCCTAACAGTGATTATTATATCAGATTTTTAAACTTTGTGATATGATAATTTTATAATATCATATATTCGGAAAAAATCTTTGTTAAAATTACTTTTTAATTCTTCATTTAAAGTATTAAATATTTCTTCTATATCTTCATTTTTTTGACCTTTGTATTCATAAAATAAATATCTTAGTTTAGATAATTCTTTATTTTCATATAAACTCTTTATCTCTAAACTAATTAATTTCTTTACTTCATTTTCTTGTCTTAAGTCTTTGTTTTCTTCTAACTTTTCAATGATTTCATATTCTAATTCTACTTCTTTTAATGAATATGCTACTTCTAAAACATTCATTTCATCATCAATTAATAATTTACTTCTATTGATACTTTCACCATTATTATTAAATTCAATAGCTATAACATTTTTATTATCAGTAAAAAGACACGCATAATCAATTTTACAAATAGAATTTTTGCCACTTACTAATGTTTTATCTTTAATATTGTTTAAAAATTCTTTATTTATTTTAATATTATTACTCCAAATATCTACTAAAGTTTTATGCTTTATCTTTATTAATGGAATCTTTTTTATTAATTCTAAATAATCATAGTCATTCCATTCATAAAAGTTATATGGTATATTCTCATTCCAATTTAAAATTATGTCGTAATAATAATTCATCTCTTATCCGCCTTTCTAATGATAATATTATAAATATTATGCCAATTATGATACACCAAAAAATAGGACTTCTAATTATAAAGTTAACAAATTCTAAAAAACTATACCCTATTGTTAATAAATTTATATAGATTATTGTAAAGAAAATGCCAATACTTACTAAAAATATGCCTAAAAAGTAAAATAAAAGTTTAAACATGAGGCCTCCCCTTATTATTTTATTTCTTATTTTTAAAAAATATTATATAATTATTATGGTGATAATAATGGATTATTTAATTTATATTATTTTGGGTATCTTACAAGGTTTTACTGAACCACTACCAATAAGTTCTAGTGGACATATTTTCTTATTTAAAAATATTTTTAATACGAATATGTTTCATGACCTTAATTTTGAGATAATAGCTAATTTTGGTTCTTTCTTGGCTATCCTATTCATTTTTAGAAAGGAAATTATAGATTTAGTTAATGCTTTCTTTAGTTTTATTTTTAATAAGAAAAAAAGAAAATTTACTAAAGATAAATTTAGATATTGTATCTATTTAATTATTTCTACTATTCCAGTTGGAATCCTCGGTTTTCTTCTTAAAGATGTTGTTGAAGATAAACTCCAAAATATGAAGTTTCTAGGATTTACTTTTTTACTTACAGCATTAATGCTATTCTTAATTAGAAATAAAAATGGTACTAAAGAAGATAAAGATATAACACTAAAAGATGCGATAGTTATTGGTCTTATTCAAATGATTACTATTATGCCTGGAATAAGTAGAAGCGGAACTGTCTTAGTAGCTTGTCTTATTTGTGGACTATCTCGTAAAACAGCTTTAAAATATACTTTTATTCTATATTTCCCTATTAGTGTTGCGACAATGTTATTAGGTGTTAGTGATTTGATTGAAGCGGGTAATCTAGCAAGTCTTGCAATTCCTTATTTGAGTGGAATGATTGCTTCTTTAGTTGTAACATATTTTACTTATAACTGGCTTAGCGAATTAGTAAAAAAAGGTAAGCTTTGGAAGTTCTCTATTTATTGTATATGCTTAGCAATTTTTATATTTATTTATTTTAGATAAATCTCTTAGGAGATTTTTTCATTTTTAATTTTTTATCATATTCTATTAATTCCATTTCATGCTTATCTTCTTTTTTTACTTTCTTCTTTCAAGGTTTCAATTTGAAACTTTTAACACTATTATTTAAAAAAAAAATTCTATGAATTACATAGAACTTAATTTTTAAACATTATAATATTAAATACTAGGAGCAATGCTACATTTGCTACATAACTAAATTGAAATCTTTCACATTCCATTATCGAAACTATCATATCAGAAGCACATATTATCCATCCTTCTTTGGATTTTGGTTTGAATTCTTTAATACTAGCCTTTTCTTTATGATTAATAAATGGAAAAATTTTCTTTAATAATACTTGGTGAAACATATGAGTTTTTATAGCTTCACTCTCTAGCTCACTTACATTAAAATATTTTTTGGCGTTTATACTTGCTGTTACAGGATGTCTTAAATAGGAATTTTCTGGTTTTTCTTTTCTTGTTCCAAAAAAGAAATCGTGAAGTAACCCTGCCCTTGCAGTAACTTTTTTATCGGCTTTAAATATTTTACTTAAATTATAACTTAATTTAGCTACTCTAATGGAATGCTCGTATTTACTTGTTCCGTGATGTAAATCATGTTTTGTTTTTAAAAATTGCTCATCTTTTAATATATCACTAACTAAATTTTCAAACTCAATATTTGTTTTTTTAGTCATTTAATCAAACACCTCTTTAATATACGACTATAGACATTATATTAAATAATACGCTTTTTGTAAAGGATAAATGCTTATTTTAATAATCTACGTAGTCTTCTAGTTCTATTTTCTAAATCTTGATATTCATCTTTAGTTATAGGTAATCCTAGTGATAATCTAGTATTTAAATCACAATTCTTTGATAATCTTTCTATTTCAGACCAATCTTTTAATCCTTCTACTTTAGCTAAAAAGAATTTTGTAGGCTCTTTTTGTAATTCATAACCTCTAATATAATTTTTATACTCTTCATAATATGTGTGGAGCATTACTCTATCCCCTACATTTAACTCTTTTAATAATTCTTTGATATAGCTTAGAGCGTGATAATCAGCGAGTCTTTCTAATGGGTCATATTTATAAAATTTTATACCTCGTTTAACTATTCTATATCTTGTTCGTAATTCTTTTTCGGAATATCCATTCATTAAGAAAAATAATATATCTCTTCTAATTATATTTTTATGTGCAAAAGCTCCTTTTATAATTAAACTTTCAATATTATTACCATCTACATCAAATTTCTTAACTTGATTGGCATGCTCTAACTCGTGTAAAGTTGCTTCTGCTAACTCTTTAGCGATAAAATATGATGTTTCAATAGATGAAAGCCTAAGCTTTTTTGCTTCTTTTTTTAGTCTTTCTAATGCTATTTGTAAATTAACTTCAATTATTCTATGATAAAAGTCATAATTTGCTATTAGATATCTTTTTCTACTTTTTCCTTGTACATTTATTATTTCACTATCTATTACGTAATCATTTAATCCTAATTCGTTAATAACTACATCTAATATGCTATTAATGAAATTTTGATCTAAAACTCTGTTATTTTTTACATAATCATAAATTAAAGATATTAACTGATATTTAATTACTTCGTTCATCTTAAGTACTCCTTATGTATAATACTATATTTTGGTTATTCTTATTTTATTATCATTCTTTTTAATGT
>CANDSI010000033.1 GCA_947388575.1 uncultured Mycoplasma sp. | reverse complement strand
TTTCTAGTTCTAAATAATGAGCGCTCAATTATATTAGAAATTTATCATTTATATTTTTTATTATATAGCAAAATGCTATATATGTCAATATAGCAAAATGTTTTACGCTAAAATATGTATATACAGGAGAGTAAATAATGATTAATGAAATTAGATATGAAAGATTAAAAGGACTTAGAGAAGATAAGGATTTATTGCAAAAGGATATTGCTAAATATCTTGATGTTACACAGGTTGCTTATAGTTGCTATGAAATTGGAAGGAGACAAATACCTGTTGATGCCTTAATTAAACTTGCAAATTATTATAATGTTAGTGTTGATTATATATTAGGACTCACGGATATTAGAAAACCCTATCCTAGAAGTATTTTAGAAAATGAAAAAAGTTAACGCTTTATTTGCTCGTTAACTTTATTATTTGGATCAATTCTAACTGCTATTGGGTTTAATCCAGCTTGTATTCTTAATTGCTGTTGTGATAAATGAATTAAAGGTAAATTATATTTTTTAGCATATTGTTTTATTTCTTCAATATTTTGACAATCATCGGTGTAGAAAACTCCTATAGCTTGAGCGTTGGAATTTATAAGAATTTCTGTATAAGCACAATGAGTTTGGTAATTTAATAGTTCTTGATTAAATACTAAATTATTTGCTATTCCATTTTTTTCTAAGTCAGTTGGCAAGATTAACTTTGATATTTCGGGATCTTCATAAAACATATTACTAGGTGTAAATTGCCATTTTAAAGGAAAATCATTTTCTATAAATTCAGTTTTAGTTAATTCCCAAGATTTTGCATCTTCAGTACTTATGGTTTCTAATGCTTCAGGTGTAAAATCATATATTAAACCACAGTTTCCATAAGGAGTAGTTAATAATTGTTCAGTTGCTAAGCTGCAACAAGCTTTTCTCATTTCTTTTGGTGGAACTAGATTTTCTGAGAATACATGGATAATATATTTAAATGAACTATTATTGTGGTTTTTAGGGTCACTTAAATAACTTTTCCATATGCTAGCTACAGTAGGTATTAAGGAGTTTTCGTAATTTAAAATAGTTAAGAAATTTTTTTCAAATTTCTCAAAATTACTTTTATATGTTTTATCAAAATATGGATAACATTCTGACATTAATGTAGTTGATGTTTCAGGATATTGCTCTATAAAAGCTTTCATTTCTTGCATTATTTGTGTAAAATCCATTTGTTTAACAGGTAATTTATTTGCACATTCCATAATGTATAGAGCATGCTCATACATAAACTTTGGAGTACCATAGTAAGGCTGTAGTTCTATTTCTTTTAATGTTTGTTTATAAAAGTTTATTCTTTCTTGGTATAATGTAATTTTTTTATTAAATAGACTATCATAATCTTCTTTAGTTGTTATGTGTTCTTGAATTATTGTCAATAATTCATTTTTATATATTTCTCTAGCAGTTTTTTCATCTAGAGATATTGGATAAAGTTTTGCTTTGTCTTTACTAAAACTGAGTGCATAATGAAGGTTATAAAACCTTTTTAAAACACTAGATAATTTATAGTTCTTATCAGCACTTTGATTTAAAGAAAAAGGATGCTTCTTTAAAATTTCCTTGTATATTAAATAAGTAATTTTTTTGATTATTGCTTGATATTCTTCTGAAGAGATATCTTGTTTTCTTATTCTTGCAAGAAATTTTCTTTTGGGCTTTAAATCTTCTAATTTACTTTGAAGATCATGGCTTGTAGCTTCTGCAATTAAACGATCTATAATTGAATTAATTTGCTCTAATCTTTTCATGAAATAACCTCCTTTTTAAATTCTAACAAATTTTTAATTTTTAGTCTATAAATACATACTTAAAATCTAAAAAATATTCATAATTCATGAATATTTAATTTATTAAGCTGGTAGACTCTTCCATTTCTTTTGGTACAGCGATATCCATATATTCTAAAATTGTAGGGGCAATGTTGGTTAAATCACCGCCTTTTTTTAATTCTATATTGGTATCAGTTATAATAAAAGGAACTTTACTAGTTGTATGAGTAGTTACTGTTTTGCCTTCTTCGTCTAACATTATATCAGCATTACCATGATCAGCAAAAATAAACATTGTATAAAAATTATCTTGAGCTACTTCAAATAGTCTTTGTAAACATACATCAATTGTTGTTACTGCTTTCATTGTAGCATCTATGTCTCCTGTATGACCTACCATATCAGCATTTGCAAAGTTTGTAAAGATAAAGTCAATGTCACGTTCCATGGCACTTATAGTCTTTTTTGTAACTTCAGTTGCGCTCATTTCTGGCATTAAATCGTAAGTTTCTACTTTGGGTGAAGGAATTAAAGTTTTTTCACATTTGTTAACCTTCCCATTATACATTCCATCAAAAAAGTAAGTTACATGTGCATATTTTTCTGTTTCGGCAATTCTTGCTTGACTAATATCTAAACTGCTTAAATATATACCTAAGGGATTTGTAACATTGATATCTTCTAAAAAGTTTTTTGTTTTAATGTCTTTATCTAGTGGGAAAAAAGAATACACATCAATGTTTTCAAATTTGTATGTTGGCATGTCTTCAAAGCTTGGAGAAGCGAAAGCACGCATGATTTGTTTTCCTCTGTCACTTCGATAATTCATCCATAGTATTATGTCTCCATCTTTTACAATATTGTCTGGATTGACAATTAAAGGGTATATGAATTCATCGGTTACATTCTTTTTGTACATATTTAAAAGGCCTTCAGTGGCAGTTTTTACTTTAATTCCTATTCCTCTTGTTAATAAGTCATAATATACTTTAGTTCTGTCATAATTGGTGTCTCTATCCATCGCATAAAATCTACCACATATACTAGTTATATCAGCATGTTTATCATCAGCGATTTTTTCTTCTAAATTATGAATAAAATCTACAGCGGCATTAGTATTAGTATCTCTTCCATCCGTAATTAAATGGAAATGAATATTTATAGCATTATTTTCTTTTAATAATTCATATACACTTAGAAAATGCTCTAAATTAGAATGTACTTTGCCATCACTATATAATCCAATTATATGAATAGTTCTGGTTTTAGCTTCTTCTAATAATTCATTAAATAAAATATTGTCTTTTTGTATGTGTTTTAAAAACTCAGTTATTCTAGGTCCATGTTGGTTTATTTTTCTTCCAGCGCCAATTGTCATGTGGCCGATTTCACTATTGCCAAATTCACCTTCATTTAATCCGACATATTCTTCAGAAGCATATAGTGTAGTATGAGGATATGTTTCCCATAACTTATCAAAATTTTTGGTGTCAGCCATTTTTATAGCATTGCCATATTCTTCTTCTCTATAACCCCAACCATCTAAAACAACAGTTAAAACTTTACGCATAAGATAAATCACCTTTTTTCTTATTTATTATACTATATTTTTATTAAAAGTACAAATTATGTTTTTAATTTATTAGTTTTAAAAAGAGTGCTGTGCACTCTTGTATTTCAAATATGTAGTAGTTTTTTGTCAAATCTTAATCTATCGGCAATAGTAGCGATAAATTCAGAATTTGTTGGTTTCGTTCTGTCAAATGCTACACTATTGCCAAATATTTCTTCCATTAAATCATAGTCGCCTCTAGCCCAACTTACTTCAATAGCATGTCTTATAGCGCGCTCAACACGTGAGGCAGTTGTTGAATATCTTAGAGCAACTTCTGGATATATCTCTTTTGTGATACCTCCATATGAATCGCTATCTCGATAAAATAAAAAGACACTTTCTCTAATATATGTATAACCCTTAATATGACTTGGTATTCCTAATTGATGTAACAATTTGCTTATTGCTACATGTACTTCTTTTTCATCGTCGTTTAGAGCTTTAACTTTTATATTATTATTATCTCCTAATTCTAATATTCTAGTTTCTAAAGCTAGAGTACTAAATGGCTTTAACATATAGTAGTTAACTCCATATTTATTAGTCATATTAATTGTATATTCTTTTTTATAACTTGTTAGAATAATGACTTTCTTTCTAATATTTTTTTGTTTCATTTGTTCAAGTATAGTTAATCCATCTATTTCAGGAAGAATTAAATCCATAATTAAACAATCAAATTCATTTTTGTTTTCAAGGATGTAATCCAAGGCTTCTTGTCCATTCTCTATTGTTTTTACTACTTTGATTACTGCGTGACTACTAAATTGCTCTTTAATTCTATTAGTGACATTTTGATTGTTGTCTACTACTAGAATTCTTGTCGTATTTTCCATTTCTTTCTCCTTTATTTAGTTTCCTTATTTACTACACGCATACTTAGTATAGCATAATATGTCGATTAGAGCTAGAAAATGTTTTGACATGTTTTGTCTAGTTATGTAAAATGATGTCGAAAGTTGTCGAAATTAGTTTTCTGACAGATAATTTTACATTATTTAAAGAAAAAAATGCTTTGAAGCATTTTAGTTTTCAATTATATTTAATATATCTTGTATGTTATTTGGATTTAAACAACTACTTCCTAGTATATAACCATCTAATTCTTTAATTGCTTTTAATTCTTTAATGTTATATGCATTAACGTTACCACCAAAGATAATACTTACTTTATGATGATAATAGCTTTCAATTATTCTCTTAATAAATTTTATAGTACTTTCTATTTCTGGTATATCATAAGGTTCATTACTACCAATTAAATAAGCGGGTTCATAAGCGATTATAATATCTTCCATTTTTTCTTCAGGAATATTATTTAATATTCTAGCTATATCTCGTTCTAATACTTGATGCTTAACTTTTCTTAAATATTCTTCTTTGGTCTCACCAATACAATATATTACATTTAAATCATTATTTAAGGCTATATTTATTTTTTTTAATAGTATATTATGATTTTCATTATAATATTTTCTTCGTTCGAAGTGACCTATAATTGCATATTTAATATCTAAACTTTTTAATGCTTCTATACTTGTATCACCTGTTAAATATAAATCACTATTAATATTTATATCTTGACTACATAACTCTATATTTTCATTTTTAAATAGGGATAAATAGGGCATACTAGGAGCGATAATTAGCTCTACATTATTACTTTTAATATCTTTTAGAGATTCTTTATATAAAGATATTTCATAATATGTTTTATGAGCTTTTAAATTACAAATCAAGTACTTCAATGCCGTCGTCCTCCATTATTGCTTCTATTCCAGGAAGAGTGCCATTTGCTATAAATTCTAATGTTGCTCCACCTCCACTAGAAATATTTTCAAATTTGCCTCTAAATCCTAAATTATTTAATGCGGAAATAGTGTCTCCACCACCAATAACTACTTTCTCAGGATATTTACTTAAGATATTGAAAATTTCAGTTGTACCATTTTTAAATTCTTTTTCTTCATAGACTCCCATGGTGCCATTTATAAATATAGTTTCACTACTATCTAGTACATTTTTATATTTAGTTAGAGTTTTAGCCCCAATATCTTTTATAATATCATTATCTTCTATTTTGCTAATACTTTTAATGGTAGTTGTATTGTTGTATGTTGATGATACAATCGCATCTAAAGGGAAAGCAAACCTTTCTTTGTAAGTTAACATTAAATTTTGTAATTCACTTACTATTTCAGGATTATCATTTTTTAAAGATTCTCCCAGATTTAAACCTAACGCATATAAAAATGAATTGGCTATACCACCGCTTAATAGTAAATGGTCGCATTTTGTTAATAAACTTTTGATGACTGCTAGTTTATCATTTACTTTGGCTCCTCCCATAATTACAGTGAAAGGTTTTTTAGGATTAGATAAATGATTATTTAACATGTTTAGTTCCGCTTCAACAAGAAAACCTAAACAACTTGGTAAAAATTTAGATATTCCAACAACTGATGTATGAGCTCTATGACTACTTGCAAAAGCATCTAAAACAAATATTTCACCTAATTCAGCAATTTGTTTTGCTGTTTCTTCATTTAATGTCGATTCTAATTTATTAGGAATATCTAAAAATCTAGTGTTTTCTAATAATAATATTTCTCCAGGTTGGAGATTTAATGCTATTTCTTTAGTACTCGGTGCTAATATGTCATTAGCAAATTTTATTTCTTTATTGAGTAATTTTGCTAAACTAGCTTTTACTGGTTCTAAGGAGTTTTGTTTTTTATCTTCTTCAGATTTAATACGCCCTAAATGACTTAAAATAATTATTTTACAATTTTCTTTTAATAGATAATTTATTGTTTCTAAACTTTTTATTATTTTGGTCTCATCTAAAACATTTCCATCTTTAATAGGGACATTTAGATCGCATCTTAAAATTACACGTTTATTATTAATATTCATATTTTTTAATAGTTGTTTCATATTATCCCTCTTATTCTTTTATTATTATAACTTAATTAAGCCGTTTTTTACAATAGTTTGTTTTGTTTTTGAATAAATATTTTTTAATAGTACTTCATATAATTAGCTAGAGGAGACTGTTATGAATAGATTATTAGTTGTAGTAGTACTTATTTTAGTTCCAATTACCATAGTTACTTATGATAATGAAACAGAAACTGTTTTAAAAGGTAATACTTTGGAAAATATTAGTTTAGAGATACCAGTTAAAAATGAAGAAGAGCCTAAAATAGTTATTGAGGATTCTAAACCAACAGTTTTAATTAGCAATAATAAAGATAAAAGCAATCCATATACGCTAGATTTAGAAGAATATATTATTGGAGTAGTCGCTGGAGAAATGCCTGCTTCCTTTAATATGGAAGCTTTAAAAGCACAAGCGGTAGCTAGTCGTACTTATGCTATGTATAAAATGAAAAATTTAAATAATTATGTACTTAGTACAACTATTAACGATCAAGTGTATTTAAGTGTAGAACAAATGAAAAGTAAATGGGGTAATGATTTTGATTACTATTATAATAGAGTTAAAAGTGCAGTGGATGCGACAAAAGGTCAAGTTATAACTTATAATGATAATCTTATAATTGCTTATTATTTTGCTATATCTAATGGATATACAGATAATGCTACTAATGTTTTTAATGAAAATAAATCTTATTTAGTTAGTGTTGATTCAAAATGGGATAGAAATTATAGTTCTTATAGCTCAACTAGAACTATGATAAAAGCTAATTTCTGTAGTAAGTTAGGAATAAGCTGTGATGTAATTAATATAACTAATGTATCTAGAGATACTAATCATTATGTAAGAAATATTACCATAAATGGTAAAACTTTTAGTGGAAGAGAAGTTTTTAATAAACTTGGGTTAAAATCACATGATTTTGAGATAAGTGTTAGTGGAGATAATGTTATAATTAAAACACTTGGGTTTGGACATGGTGTTGGTATGAGTCAATATGGAGCTCAAGGTATGGCTCGGGAAGGTTATACTTATGATAATATTTTAAAACATTATTATCAAAATACTGAAATATCTAATTTATAAAAAATATTACTTTGAGTAGTATTTTTTTCTTTTTAAATTACTATACTTAATAAGGATTAAGTCATAAATTGTCATATTTTGTCTAGTATTATAACTTTTTAGAAAATATTACAGTTTTTTTAATTGTTTTATGTTTAATTTGTATATTTTTTTAAAACTTGTTCACTTTATTATTAGAGGATGGTGAATGTGTTGAAACAAAAAAAACTTAAAGGTTATGTATTACCTACATTGTATGTAATTATTTTAATGTTAGTGTTTGGAGCAGTTAGTTTAGTAAGTAGTATGATGAAATCTAATCCTGATTATTTATATTCAATTGGGATTATCACAAGAGATACTCAAACAGTTATAAGTGAACCTAATGATGTGCCAATTATTTCTAGACCTTATAATAGTGAAACAGTTAGTGTTGATAAGTATTTCTATGATGTAAATTCAGAAGCAGATAAGCAAGAGAATTCACTTATTTATTTTCAGAATACTTATATGAAAAATACAGGTATTCTTTATAAAGATAATGAAACTTTTGATGCTATAGCTGTTCTGAGTGGAAAAGTTATAAATGTACGTGCTGATGATATACTTGGTAATGTAGTGGAAATAGAACATAATACTAATCTTAGAACAATTTATTATAGTTTAGGAGAAGTAAAAGTTAAAGTAGGAGATATGTTAATACAAGGACAAACTATTGGTGTAAGTGGTGCTAATAACATAACTGAAAATAAAAATAATTTGCTTTTTGAAGCTTATTATAATGGAGCTTTAGTTAATCCAGAATCTATTTATGATGTGGATGCAACTACTTTAAATTAGTGATATTAAACTCACCTTTAACATAGTTTTTATTGGGTGGGTTTTTATGTGTAATAATATTTTGAATGAAGCAAATTATATTTTGGTAACTAATGTTACCATTAGAGAGGCGGCTAGTTATTTTAATATTTCTAAATCTGCTTTACATAGACATATGGAAAACCTTAAATATATTGATTTTAATAAATATTTAAAGATTAAAAAAATCTTTTTAGAACATAATAAAATTAGACATATAAATGGGGGATTAGCAACAAAAAAGAAATTTAATGGGTGATTTAATGATTGTTTATATTGTAGAAAATAATTTTCATTGTGTTTATAAAAATAGAATTATATCAGTTGATTTAAGAAATTGTATTCAAAAAGGA
>CANDSI010000032.1 GCA_947388575.1 uncultured Mycoplasma sp. | reverse complement strand
AAATCTTCATCTATCTTACCCCATAATACTGCTACTTGTTTTCCAGTAAATTTTTCGATGACTTGCCCTGCAAATTTATCGCTACCCTCTCCAGCAGTATCACCACCAATTCCATATTGAATACCACTTTTAGGCTTTTCATATATTTTAATAATACCTTTAGGGTCATCTACCCATTTAATATTAGAAATAACATTATTATGAAAATCATAAACAAAAGAACCTTGTCTAAGTGGTCCTTTTTCTTTTTTCAATTCTGCTATTCTATTTATTAAAATCTCTTTATCAAATATACATTCTCCAGTAGACAAGAACGCTTCTTCAGAACATATTGGATATTCTTGTTTAAATAAATTTATATCACTATTACAATTATTTCTTATGCACCATCTACGCCACTCTAATTGGTCGTTAGTTAAGTTGTAATTATCTTTTAATTGTTGTTCTTCAATAGTTAATTCAAAACCACTATAAGGCATACTATATTCTTTAAGTTCATGCCAGCCAACAAATAAAGGTATAAAGTCATTTTCTCCTGCTACTGCCTTATCCCACATATCTTTAAAATCATCATAACCATTAGCTGTTGATTCAATTATAATCATTGTATTAGGTAAATTAGGTACTGATTGTAATAGACCTATGAGAAGTTCTTTTTTATTCTTGCCCCAAAAGGCATACTCTGATATATGTAAATTATTAAATGTATCAGAACGTCCAATACCATCCCCACCTGCTGTCATTACTTTAATTTTACTTTTTAAACCTTTACCGTCTTTGGTGTCAAATATTAATTCTTTAGCATTAGAAGCTTTTTTACTAGGCTTTATTTCATCAGGTAGACATTCATACATTAACTTACTCATATTAAATAAGTTATTACTAGAATCGTCTTTATGAGCCACTATTCCACTATTAACATTGAAGTGTGTGGCTGTATCTTTAAATATAATACTTTCTGTTTCTGTACTAAAACCCATTTGTCTAGCTTTAAGAATTATTATACGAACAGGTTTCCCTAGTTCTTTTTGCCTTTTTACTTCGTTATATAACCTTAATTGTGGTTCATTTAAAATTAGAGGAATAATCTTACTTTCTTTATTTCTAATTTTTATAAAATTTTCAATATATTTTTTTGTATTTATCTTTAAATTAGTACTCATTTTCATCAGTTACTTTTTTTAAGGTATCCTCATAATTTAAGTTTATATTATTAATGGTTTCTACTGGCTTTTCTCCAACAGTATCCCTGATAAGTTCATAAGCTCTAGTATCTCCTTTAAGCGCTTTTTGACATAGTGCTACAGTTATTGCCATTTGATTATCAATACTATCTGTTTCAATGCCTAAGTTCTTTAAAGTTTTCTTTGCTTCTTCGCTTTTTAATGGTAAATTTAAGAATATTTCTAATTGTTCTTTTAATGCTTTTCGCTTACGAGCATTTTCTGCTCTTTTCTTACCACCTTTAGAACCATTTACTCGAGCTTGTTCCGATGTTGGAACTATTAGATTACTCATATTAATTCACCTCTTTTATTTAGCACTCATTACAGCATCTATTGTTAATTTACTTTTTTCATAATCATTAGTTAAAGCATCTGTTTTTCTGAATACTTCTAACATTTTCTCGAATTGTAAAGCTATCCAATCAATTATTTCTTCATTTCTGCCCCAACTATTATTATCTAAACCACTTTCAAATAAAAAAGCATGAATAAGTTCATGTCTTAATGTTTCTCTTTCGCATACTTTTAAATTTTCTAAACTTTCATTATCAGGTTCGATTTTTCTTACTACTATTTGTTTTATAGAAAAATCTGTGTATCCTAATAAATTTATTAGTTTTGGATAGTATTTTTCTTCAGCATTTGTTATTATTGTATATTCAGTTCCTAATACATTTACTTTCAATTTTATAACCTCACTTTATTTTCTATCGCTTCTTTTATTTCTTTCTTAAATTGTTTATATCTTCCAATAGTCCATTTTTTAGTTGATAAATTATTTTTCTTAGCTATTGCTAAATATAAATCTCTTCCTAATATTTTTGATTCATATCCGTTTAAATTCATTTGTATTTCCTCTTTCTATTTTTTGCCAAACATCTCTTTAGTTCCATTTGGATTCTTCTTATAAGCATAAGCCATAGCACTTTTAAAATCTTCTTTAGAATAAAATCTGCCACTTATTGTATCTTGCGACATACTTTTAAAGCAATATGCTGTTCCTTTTTCACACATTTTAGAAGTTGGTTCAACTATATCTCCGTTTAATATATGGCATAAGTTAAACTTGTTAGGAGTAAATCCACTTAAGCCTGCTATACCACAACAACACATATCATCACCCATAGCTCTTAATCTATTTTCGGCACAAAAGAAAGCTAAGCCTATTTTGTGACATTCATTTTTTATTAAAGTATAATCTCTTTCTAATATGTCTTTAGGATAACACCAATCTGCTCCAACTTTTACTAAACCGCTCTTCTTTTTTGCAAATTTCATTCCCTCTATTGTTATTCCATAAGCTCCAGCTTCTTTTAATTTAGGTAAATTATTTAATAAATCTTGTTTAATTTCTGTCATATAAGGTTGTATTCTTACTATTACTCTTTTGCAATTAGGAACTATTTTCTTAATCATTTCTAATCTTTCTTGATAAGTAGGTGCACCATTTTCTAAAACATCATATTTATCACATACCATTGAAATTTGAACTACTGCATTACACTCATTTAATACATCTAAATATTCCTTAGTAGCTAATAACTTCCCTTTAGTAGATACAACAAAAGGGTATTTAGTTTCAGCAAAAACTTTTAAGCATTCTAAACTTATTTTATGTTTAGCTTCTATTGGTTGAAACGGGTCGCTTACTCCACCCCAATGTATAGGGATATTCCAATCGCACCAATTTGTTTCTGAATTTCTTTTACCTGCTATAAAGTTTTTTAAACTATTAACACAATTGTCTTTTTCTATTTTAGAAATATCAACACTTTTTTTAACAAAACAATATTTACACGCATGAGAACAGCCTTTATATGTATCTAATCTTAAAGGTAAATCACATAAAATACATTGACTACCACATTTAATTGCCATTATTATCAACTGCCATTTCTATAATTTTATCTACTATATACTCTTTCCCTTTATCTTTTATAAACTTTTCTATTTCAAATTGTTTGTTTGTTGGAAAATTAAAAGTTACTGAAAATTCTATTGGGTTATTTGCTCTTTCTACAAAATCTTCATTAAGTAAATCATCTATGGCGCTAAAATCACTTTCATTAAAGCCAAATTTACTCATATCTATGTCTACTATATTTTCTAATTCAAAATTTAATAAATCAAAATCCCATTCTGCTAATTCACTTACTTTATTATCTGCAATTCTAAAAGCTCTAACTTGTTCTTCTGTTAAATCGTCTGCTATTAAACAAGGAACTTCTTTTAAATTTAATTTTAAAGCTGCTTTATACCTTGTATGTCCTGCTATAATGATATTATTTTTATCAAGTATAATAGGAACTTTAAAACCAAATTCTTTAATAGAATTAGCTACACTTTCTATCGCTTTATCATTTTTCCTAGGATTCTTTTCGTATGTTTTAATTTCTTTTAGTTGTTTATTAATTATGTCCATTTTTACCTCCTAAATTAAAAAAAAGATACTATTAGTATCTAATTATCTAATTGGTTGCTCGAGTGGGACTTGAACCCACGTTCTGTTGGTTATGAGCCAACCGAGATAGCCTCTACTCCATCGAGCGATATAATAAATTTATTCAAGAGTATAAGTAATTAAAAAAAGAAAAAATTTCATTTTAAGAATTTGGTATATACATTGAATTATTTATATTATTCAGTTAGGTTAAGTTTATTTTTTTGTTAAGTTAAAGGGGGTTACTTATACTCTTGAATAAAAACATTTGGCGGTCCGTAAGAGAATTGAACTCTTGTCGCTTGATAGACAGTCAAGCATAATAACCATTATACCAACGAACCATTTGTATTAAATAATTGTTCTTTAAAAATTAGATAAAGATGTTTCTCACATTAATTTATTATAAAAATCTATTTTTTATTTCAGTCAATAGCCAGTAAATGCCCTCATAATGGAGCGACCACTATTCTTCATTTACCTTTTAATACTAGAGGAGGCTTGCACTCCCAAATTTCACACACATAGGTTTCTTTCATTTTCTTTTTCGCTTAATCGAAAATTAGTTCCTAACCATTACTTGTAGATTTGTGCTACTTTAACCAACTTCTGAACTTATAGTCTATTACTAGACATCAACTACAAAATGACTTATTGGCATTTATACTTCACTCTATCTTGCCAAAGATAGTATTCCATATATCTTTTATCCACCCTTTACTGTATAGGTGAGTTTTGTGATTATCACGTTCAGTTTTGTACCTTATAAACCTTTATAATAAACCACTATAACCAAGTTACCTACTTTGTAGGTCATCTTACTACTATTGCTAGTAATAAAATCTCTATCCCTTTCAAAATCTCTCTCGAAAGTAAAAAGTTATGGTTATATCCATATAACATTGTCTTGTTACCTTTCATATGGTTCGTTATCTAACTTTCAAAGAACAATTAATTAACAGGGCACCGATAGTTAGTTAATCAAGGGCAACTAACTATCAGTACACTATCAACTAATGATAGTGTTTAGATTATGAAGTCAAAAGTGCGCCATATAAGATATTAAAAATATCTTATGATACCATATTAACACAAATTTTAGGGACATTGGGGGACATCTTTTATTTTTCTTTTAATTTATAATATTTTCTTTTAACTTGTTTAGTACTATAATTTACTAGTATTCCTATATCTTCAAATTTATAGTGCATAGTATCTCTATAAAATGCTATCATTTCATCTACACTTTTAGTTTTCTTCATTTCTATTATTTTATCAATTAATAAATCTTTATAAGAGTAATAACTTTCCCTAGCACTTTCTAATTCTATATTTAAATCTTCGCTTCTAGCTATTGATAATAATATTTTATCTGACGTTTTTCTTCCACCTTTAACCATAATATCTTTTAATTCTACACCTTTTAATCTAATTGAAAGAAAATTTTTATGTAATAAATTTGCAACATAATAATATCTTTCTTTTAATTCATCCATTTCTTCTAAAATTTCTTGTACTGTTAATTCTTTTCCATTTATCATTTAAAAGCCTTCCTTTTTAAATGACACACCTTTTAATTTTCAATTTCTTTTTTATCTTCAATTATTTCTTCAAAATCTCCATAATTACCATTAATTACATAAATATATTCAGTTTCATCAATAGATACAGCTCCACACTTGCAAGTTATAGGTGTACCTTTTTTATCTCCCTCAATTATATCATTGCACTTCTTACATCTTATTTTCATTATTAGACCTCTCTATAATATTTCTATGCTTTCATATATAGTGTATCTCACATCATCACTACCTTTTAATTCTTTTAATATAGGAAATTTTTTTAAATGTTGCTTTGAAATATTATTTCCTCTAGTTCTAAAAGTTTCTACATAGCTTATTTCATCTGCATTTATCAATTCTTTTGCTAAATTAGTTTCTATATAACTATATATTTCGCTATCAATATTTATAGGTTCATACTTATAATCTTCGGGTATTAAATCTTTAGCTTTCTCTATTGCTAAATCACTAGTATACTCTACAAAATCTTTGGGATAATTATAAGCATTTCTTTTAATTTTTAACATAATTTTGCCTTTTGCGTTATTATATACTAAATAACTTTTATCAGTTTTGGATTCCAATAATTCCAATAATCTAATAATGTGATGAAACTGTTTAGGGTCAAAACCCCATTTTTTAAATTCTTCTTTTTTACTTGGATATTCGTGAGTTAAAGCTTTTCGCTTTTCATACATAGCACCCAATATTGATTTTAAATTTGGCCTAAATTGTTTAAATAGATTTTTAATATATTTGTCTCCTATTGAGTATTCTGTATCTATTGCCTCTATATAACTAAAATTACCTTTTTTGATAACATCGTAAAAAGTAATTAAATCTTTGACATCTATTGAACCATTTTCACATTCAATAATTGTGCTAGTTACTTTTCTAAATATTATATCGTGTAAACTAGGTAATATAATAGCCTTAACATCAATATCACTAATTTCATCACTCACATTATAATTTTGACTACCATATAAACCTATATAAATAACCTTAAGCCCTTTATCTTCTAATATTTTTTTATATTGTGATAAAGTTTTAAATATCTTCTCTTTCACTACCCATCATCTCCTTTAACTCATCTTCTGTATAGATTCTATTTTTATACTTGCTTGTTACTAATTGCTCTTGTTTTTTTGTTAGTAAGCCTTTTAAAAATTCTCTATTACTTATACTTAATAATTGAGTTTTATGTAACTTAAATGTATTTGCTAATTCCATATCATTTTTTATTTTTCTGCGTTCCAATCTTACTTTATGAAGTTCTTTTATTACTCTATAACATTCATTAGTTTTTAATTTATTATTTTCTATTAAATGAAGTAAATCTTGTTGATTTTGATTAATTTTAATATACTTATCTTCTAAGGTATTTATATAATTTTCTAGTTCATCTAAATATTGTATAACTACTATTATAGTTTCTAATATATCAATTTTAATCATCTTCTTTCATATATTTATCTATTATTTGTAGAATATCTTCTATATTTTCTTTATCCAAACTTACACTTTTTGTATAAGTTGCCATTTCATAAGCTCCTTTTATATATTCCTTTATTTCATATAGTGCTTGTTTTAAATTGGTGTTTTCTTCTTTAATGTCATCTTGCTCTTTAAAATTATCTAATATTGACTCTATAATGCTAATAGGAATAGTATCATATATATCCCAACAATAATTTTTACTTGAACTATGATCTCCTTCTATGTAAATTTGCTCTTGTTCATAATTATTTCTTACATACATAGGAATAAACCTGTTACATAGTTCATTTGTTATTTTTCTATATTGTGGCAATTCTAATATCATTTGCTCTAGTGCTAACATACATTCTTCTTTATTCATTTGTTATCTCCTTTGTATTTGTTTAGAATCTCCATAATTCTTTCATGTGCTACTTTATAGCAAAGTTCTTGTTGTTTATGATTTTTTTCATACTGATAGGAACTGGCTCTTATTTCTAATTCACATTTATTTATTGCCTCATCAATAACTTCATCTCTTTGTTTGAGTTGTTCTTTTAGTCGTCTATTTTCTTGAAGAAGTTCTGCCGAATTTCTTTTTACTTCGTCTATCATCTTTAAATCATAATCATGCGTTTGCTTGAGAGTTTCATTTTCTTGTTGTAATTTTTTAATAGCCTTTGCTACTATTTTAGAAGATGGTTCTCCTCCTAAACAATTTAGCTCATTACAATCATTACAATAACCTTTTTCAAATAGTTCTATTATTTTATCAATCATACTTACCACTCTTTACTCTTTCTAAAATATCTTCGTATGCTTCTATCATATAGCTCATATTAAACCAATTACCACCTATTTGACTACAATTTGATTTAATATATTTTATCTTATCTTCTAAATACTTTATTAGATTTACCTCTTTTTGTTCCAAATTAATTATATATTGCATTAAGAAAGCACTCTGCAACGATGTTAAAGTTTGATTTGCTAAGCCTATCTTTGCGTTTTTAATATCTTCATCATTAAAATTAATTGTCATTTTCCACCACCTCAATTAAATCAGCTTTTATTAAATCAAATAATATATCATAACCATAATTGCAAAATAACATTTTTCTTGTTTTTAAATCAAAAAATATATCTTGTCTTGTATCTCTATTTTCACTACAAAGAACATAACCATTGTAATAATATTTCTTTTTAAACCCAAACTTTTCTAACTCTTTTAAATCTACATTATCTTTTATTTTTAAATATTTCATATATTACTCCTTAGGCATTTGAAATATTGGATAATAACTGTTTCCATCCTCTTCATCATTTATGTTAGAGATATGTTCTTCTATATTATCAAGTATTTTTAATGCTCTCTTTTCATCTTTATAATCTCCTAATATATATCCTTTGTAAAATATACAATTACAAAATTGTGTAATAGGTTCTTTAACTGCAACTAACGTTCTTTTATCTTGACTTCTTATCCATAATTTCATTAATATCATCTCCTATAAATCTAATAACCTAGTTACATCTTGTTCTGTATGCCCATCCCATTCTGGTGCTTTATCTAGTATTTTAATATCTTTAAAATATCCCCAATATTGTTTATGATAATGATAAGTGTAATTGCCTCTTGGTGTTTCTATTCCTACTATAAAATAATCTGTAAACATAGTTCCATCTGCATGTAGTTTACTTCTATATGCTTTGTCTTTGTTTTTCTTACAAATAGTTGCAAATAATATAAGTCTTTGAAAATATAAGCTTTCAAATGTATGAAAAGTATCGCTTATCATTTCTTCATTAATTAAGTTTTTATCTTTTAATTTTTTTATTTTCTTGTTTATTTTTCTAGCATTATTAACTTGTATATATTCTAACCATTTTCTATATTCCATTTATTCCACTCCCTTATCAAATATATTTCCTATTACAATTAATTGTTTATGATGTTTCATAGAAGAAC
>CANDSI010000031.1 GCA_947388575.1 uncultured Mycoplasma sp. | reverse complement strand
AAGGTTTAGCTTTAAATCCCACGAAAATCAATGGATTATGTGGCAGATTATTATGTTGTCTAACATATGAAGATGAGGAATATCTAGCTTGCAATAAAGGAATGCCAGAGATTGGTGAATATATTGAAACAGAAAAGGGCAAAGGACCAGTAATAAGTAAAGACATTTTAAATAGAAGTTATAAAGTACTAGTAAATAACGAAAAAATAGACATATCATTAGGTGATTGTAATGGTTGTACTAAATGATTTATATGATTATGGATTAAAAATATATCAAGATTCTGAGAAGTTTAAGTTTTCCTTAGACTCTCTTTTACTTGCAGAATTTATTGATATTAAAAAGGATGATAACAAAATCATTGATTTTTGCAGTGGTAATGCACCTTTACCTTTAATTATATCAAAAAGATACGATAAAGAAGTAATAGGAATAGAAATCCAAAAAGAAATATATAATTTAGCCAATAAAAGCATAGAGTATAATAAATTAGAAAACAAAATAAAAATGTTAAACATAAATGTTTTAGATAGTAAAGATTATTTTCCAGGAAATAGTATTGATATAATAACATGTAATCCTCCATTTTTCAAAGTGGATAACACATCACTTACTAACACTATAAAAGAAGTAGCAATAGCCAGACATGAACTAACAATAACATTAAAAGAAATAATAGAAACAGCAAGTTATCTCTTAAAGGATAAAGGAAAGTTTTATATGGTTCATAGGCCTGAAAGATTAGAAGAAATAATAAATATAGCAAGTGCAAATAACTTAAATGTCAAAGTAATGAAATTTATTTCATCAAAGTCTGAAGATTATGCTATAATGGTATTGCTGAAATTCGTGAAAAACGCTCGAGTAGGTGTTAAAGTTTCCAACCATATAGTATCAAGAAATATCAAAACATATCAGAGTATTTTTAAAGAATCACAAGTAAAAAAGAAGGTGACAAAGTGAAATTAATAATAGGATTAGGAAATCCAGGCAAAGAATATGAAAATACAAGGCATAATATAGGATTTATGGTGCTAGATAATTATTTAAAAAGCTCTTCATGGCAAAAGAAATATAATGCTTTGTATACTACTGAAATTATTAATAATGAAAAAGTTATATTTGTCAAACCTGAGACTTATATGAATCTTTCAGGAAACTCAGTAATTGAATTTATAAATTTTTATAAAATAGAGAATAAAGATATTTTAGTTATTCATGACGATTTAGATTTACCATTTGGCAAAATAAGAGTTAAGACAAATAGTAGCGCAGGCGGCCATAATGGTATCAAATCGATAATAAATCGTATAGGAAACAACAATTTTGCCAGACTAAAAATAGGAATATCCCATAATATAAATGGAGATACAAAAGATTTTGTTTTAGGAAAATTTAACAAAGAACAACTAACACAATTAGAAAAAACATTTATTTTAACGAATCAAATAATTGAAGATTTTATCAACTATGACATAAATAAAGTAATGAACGACTACAACGGAGTTGGTTAAAATGAATTTTTTAGATAATTACTTTAAATATGATAATAACTTAACAATAGTAGGGTTAACAAATGAGTTAGCTCATATTTACGTTGCCAAATTATTTCAAGAAAAGAAAGAAAATATTATTTTACTAACAAGTACGCTTTTTGAAGCTAACGGGCTTTACAGTGGTATAAAATCATTGGAAGATAAAACATATCTTTTTCCTATGGATGATTTTCTAACAAGTCAAGCTTTAGCTATTTCCCCAGAACTTAAAACAACTAGAATTGAGACATTAGAAAAAATTAAAAGTCAAAAAGGAATAATAATAACTAATTTAATGGGATACTTAAAGTATTTAACAGACACAAAAGTTCAGAATAAATTAAATATTAAATTAAAAAAAGATATGGATATTAATCGTGAAAAGTTAATTGAAATATTAGAAGAATTAGGCTATAAAAGAGATACAATCGTAACAAGTACGGGTGAATATGCAGTAAGAGGCTTTGTAATAGACATATTTATTACTTTAAGTGAGCATCCAATAAGATTAGAATTCTTTGGAAATACTATTGAATCCATTAGATATTTTGATGAAAACACTCAGATGTCTTTAAGTACAACTGCTGAAATAACTTTAATAAATAATGGCGAGATTAAAACTGAGAATAAATCTTCATTATATGATTATGCAGGTAATGCGATAGTAGTAACAATTGATGAAAGTAGAATAAAAGCAGCTTATTTAAAACTAGAAGAAGAGATGTTTGAATTTCGTGTAGCAAAAAATTTTCCCAGTGATACAAGATTTATGTTTTCACTTGATGAAATAAATCCGAAATATAATATATATATAAATTTTTTGAATAGTAAATTAGAGACTAAAGACGTTTTAAATATTGAAAGTAAGGAAATACCAAATTTCCGTTCTAATTTTGAAAAATTACAAGAACAATGTGACTCGTGGCATCGCTTAGGCTATGAAATAACTTTTTTTCTACCCAAAGAGAATCAAAGAAAACAAATAAAAGAATTAATAAATGTTCCCCACAAAGTTGAACCAAAGAGTCTAACAAAAGGCTTTATAATAGATAAAAAGGTTATAATAAGTGCAAATGATATTGAAGAAACCAGAACAAATGAAATAAAATACAAAAATTCTTATAAAATAGGTCGAAAGATAAAAGACTTAAATGCTTTAAATTTAGGTGATTATGTTGTTCATATGGCTCATGGAATAGGCATATATAATGGAATTAAAACACTTACTCAAAATGGCTTACAAAAAGATTATATAGAAATATTATATGAGGGTAATGACAAAGTTTATGTTCCTGTAGAGAAAATGAATACAATCTTAAAGTATGCTAGTAAAGACGGATTAAAACCTAAAATAAATAAATTAAATTCAACAACTTGGGCTAAAACCAAAAGAGCAGTAGAACGAAAAATAAAAGACATATCAGAAGAGTTATTAAATTTATATGCTGCAAGAAAAGCATTACAAGGAGAAAAATATGTAACAAATGAATTGGAACAAGATTTTGCCGCATCTTTTGCATATACTCCAACTAGAGACCAAGAAAAAGCTATAAATGAAATTGATAAAGATTTAATTAGTCAAGTACCTATGGATAGATTATTATGTGGTGATGTAGGTTTTGGTAAAACTGAAGTTGCTTTTCGAGCGATGTTCAAAACGGTAGTCAATAATAAACAAGTATTTTATTTATGTCCAACGACTATTTTATCTAAGCAACAATATACAAGTGCGATAGAAAGATTTAAAGATTATCCTTTAAATATTGAGCTATTAAATAGGTTTACTAGTACAAAAGACACCAAAAGAATATTAAAAGGTTTAGAAGAAGGAACTATTGATATTGTATTTGGAACTCATCGCTTATTAAGTGATGATATAAAATTCAAAAAATTAGGATTATTAGTAGTAGATGAAGAGCAACGTTTTGGAGTAACTCATAAAGAGAAAATAAAACAATATAAAAATGACGTAAATGTTTTAACTTTATCAGCAACCCCTATACCAAGAACTTTAAAAATGGCTATGTCTGGTTTAAGAGATTTATCAGTAATAGATACCGCACCAGTAAATAGATATCCTATACAGACTTATGTATTAGAGGAACAAGATTTAATAGTTAAAGATGCTATTTATAAAGAGTTATCAAGAAGTGGTCAGATATTTGTCCTTTATAATAACATTAATGAATTAGAAAGTATAAGTTCAAAACTAAAAAAATTAGTACCTGAAGCCAGAATAATAACAGCTCATGGCAGAATGACAAAACAAGAATTAGAAAACATAATGGAAGACTTTATTGATTACAAATATGACATTTTAGTCTGTACAACCATTATTGAAACAGGTATTGACATACCAAATGCTAATACATTAATTATATATAATGCTGACCATTTTGGATTATCTCAATTATACCAAATACGCGGAAGAGTTGGTAGATCAAATAAAATAGCATATGCTTATCTTTTATATAACAAGAGTAAAATGTTAAATGATATAGCAATAAAACGTCTAGAAGCTATCAAAGAATTTACAGAACTCGGAAGTGGATATCGAATAGCTATGCGAGATTTATCTATTAGAGGAGCAGGCGATATTTTAGGAAGTGAACAAGCTGGTTTTGTTGATTCAGTTGGTATAAATCTATATATGCAGATGATTGAAGAAGAAATGAAGAAACTTAAAGGTGAAGAAATAAATAATGATGAATCACCAACTGCCCTAATTAATGTAAGTACACATATAAGTGATGATTATGTTAAAGATGATGAAATAAAAATAGAAATACACAATAAGATAAATGAAATAGAATCTAAAGAAACATTAGAACAAATCAAATCCGAATTAGAGGATAGATTTGGTAAAGTAGATGAAAGTTTAATAATATATATGTATGAAGAATGGTTTGAAAAATTAGCAAGTTCGCTAAATATTAAAAGAGTTACCCAAACAAGAAACTTTGTTGAATTAGAATTACCAGAGGATATTTCTAACAATTTAAAAGCCGATAAACTATTTTTAGAAAGTTATAACATAAATTCTAATTTAAAATTCAAATATCAAAACAAAAGAATAAAAATATCTTTAATGATTAAATCAAATGATAAGCATTTTCTCTATACATTTGTCCCATTATTAGAACTTATAAAATCTTATTTATAGATAAAATAATTAGAACCTAAGCTCTTTTTTTAGTATAAAAAACTCTAAGCAGTTTATATTAATATTAGAAATGGAGTTGTGTTCCTTGAAATCTACTGGAGTAATAAGAAGAATAGATGAATTAGGGAGAATAGTAATACCAAAAGAGATAAGAAGAAACTTAGGAATAAGAGATGGCGAAAATGTAGAGATATTCACAGATAGTGATAGTATTATTTTAAAAAAATATTATCGAATGAGCACAAGTACAGATTTAGCAAATTCTTTATGTGAATTAATAAATAGTGAATTTAATTATAAAATTATGATAACAGATAGAGAAAAAGTTATATCAGAAAGTGGTTTTAAAGAAGAATTAATAAATAAAAGTCTTCCTCAAGAATTTATAAATATAATTGAAGAAAGAGAAGTATTAGAAGGAAATAAAACCATAGTATTTGAAAATATTGAAATATCTGGAAACTTTGTATTTATACCAATAATTTCCCTAAATGATAGTATTGGTTTAGTAATATTATATAGTGAAGAGAACTTAACAAATGAAGCTAGTATTGGTAAATTAGTAGCAAGTATTTTTTCAAAGAAACTTGACATATAAAAAAGTAAGTTTATGTTTCAAAACTTACTAATTTCTTTTGTTTTTACATGATAATGAATTGATTTTTAACATTAATTCTTTGTATCTATCTACATATAAAGGATTAATTAAAACACCTTCAAAATCAACTAAATTTATATCAGTACTAGCGGCGCATAAAATACCAATTGCTTCTCCGATAAGAATTTGCTCCTCAAGAGATTGCGAATCAGTATTATTTTGTATCATATTAATTAATACATCTTTAAGCTCTGCAATAGCAACTAGATTACTTTCAAAACTATTCATAACTTTCTCCTTAAAAAACATTATAACATAAATTTAAAATTAATTAAATAAAATCTTGACAATTATTAATTAGTTATAATATAATTAACTCAACTTAAATGTTGAAGGAATGAGTATATATTATTTTAATTTAAGAAAGTTCGTGGTTGATGAAAACGAATATTAAATAATATAGAAGATGATTCTGGAGTTTAATCGTTAATCCGCGTTAAGGAAAGAGAGCATGAAAAAATCATGAATTAAGGTGGTACCGCGCAAAACTATGCGTCCTTAATTTATGGTTTTTATTTGTTTTTAAGGAGGAGAAAATATGAATAAAAAATATTACATAACAACACCAATATATTATCCAAGTGCCGATTTTCATATTGGACATTGTTACACAACAATAATCGCAGATGCTATCGCAAGATATAAAAGATTAACAGGATATGATGTATTTTTTCAAACTGGAACTGACGAACACGGCGAAAAAATTGAAAAGAAAGCTAAAGAAGCGGGAGTAACACCCAAAGAATATGTAGATAAAATAATAGAAAATGCAAAAGATTTATGGCAATCTTTAGGTATATCATATGACTATTTTATTAGGACAACAGACAAAGAACATGAAAATGCAGTACAAAAAATATTTAAAAAACTATATGACCAAGGCGATATTTATAAAGGAGAATATAAAGGATTATATTGTGTACCATGTGAATCTTTTTGGACGGAAAGCCAGCTTATAGAAGGAAAATGTCCTGACTGTGGTCGTGAAATAAAAGAGGTAAGTGAGGAAGCATATTTTTTCAAATTATCAAAATACCAAGATAAATTAGTTGAGTTTTATGATAAAAATCCTGACTTCATACTTCCAATATCCCGCAAAAATGAAATGTTAAACAACTTTATAAAACCCGGATTAGAGGACTTATGTGTTTCCAGAACTTCATTTAAATGGGGAATACCAGTAGATTTTGATTCTAATCATATAGTTTATGTATGGGTAGATGCTTTATCAAATTATATAACCTCACTAGGTTATCCTGATGAATCAAATGAAAAATTCCAAAAATACTGGCCAGCAGACTTACATTTAGTTGGTAAAGAAATAGTAAGATTTCATACAATAATTTGGCCTTGTTTATTAATGGCCTTAAATTTAGAACTTCCAAAGCAAGTATTTGGTCATGGCTGGCTAATTATAAATGGTGGTAAAATATCTAAAAGCTTAGGAAATTATAAAGATCCAAGAGAATATATAGAAAGTTATGGTGTAGATGCTGTAAGATATTATGCCTTACGTGAAGTACCATTTGGAAGTGATGGCAATTTTTCAGAAGAAGCCCTTATTACGAGAACAAATACAGATTTAGCTAATACACTAGGAAATTTAGTAAATAGAACTATAAGTATGAGTCACAAATATTTTGAAGGCCAAATATTAAATCCTAAAGAAACCGAAGATTTAGATAACGAACTAATTAATAGTGTACTAAATCTTAAAGATATAGTTGAAGAAAAAATGAATGATTTAAAAGTTAATGAAGCAATTGACGAAATAATGGAAGTATTAAAGAAATGTAATAAATATATTGATGATACTACACCATGGATTTTAGCTAAAGATGAATCTAAGAAAGAAAGACTAGCAACAGTTCTATATAATTTATTAGAAAGTATTAGAATATGTGCAATTTTATTAAGTCCATATATTCCAACAACATCTGAGAATATATTCGAGCAATTAAATACTAATGAAACAAGTTACGATTCAATAAATGAATTTGGCAAACTAGAAATAAACAATAAGTTAAATGAGCCAAAAATACTATTTGCTAGAATTGAAACAAAATAGATAAAAATTATTTCCCAAACAAGAAAATATTTCCTGGGAAATAATTTTTTTATAGTTTTAAGATTATAGTATATGGACTATTCCAAGAATAAGTAAAATAACGACACCCAAAATACTAGCATAAGTTCCAATAAATTTATTAGCAAATTTACCAATCATAATACCTGTAAAAGTAAAAATAAAGCTACAGATTGCAAAAATACTTGTTGCTAAGTTTATGTTTTCAGTTATCGCTTTTATTCCAAGACCAACCGAGAAGCTATCTAAACTAACACCTAAAGCGAATAAAAACATTCCAATTATATTAAGATTAAAAGAATTTTCTTCGTGTTTGATAAGGTCTACAATCATTTGAATAGCAATAAATAATAAAATAACACCAAGTAAAAGGTCACATTGAAGTTCAAAGAGACTAATAAGTTTTTCACCTAAAAGCATTCCAAGAATAGGCATAAAAAAATGCATAATACCTACAATTATAGAAAGTTTAAGGGCTTGTTTATTAGTTATATTAAAAGTTCCCAAACTTAAAGATAAAGAGAAAGTATCCATCGAAAGAGCAATTCCAATTAAAAGAATACTAAGTATTTGCATAAAAGAAGCCTCCTAAGAAATTTTATTTAGGGGGCTATATTATTAGAACCTATCTAAGAGTTTTTTTACATAAAATTTATATTCAACTTCTCCAACATCTTCTTTTTCATTATCAAGTAAACAAAGAGGAGGGAATAAAACGCACCAAAAATTAGAACCAGCGCCTTTACCTAAGGTAATAACTAAAGAATCATAATTACCCGCAGGATACATTACACCTTTATAATTTTTAGTTGGAAAATAATTACTACCATAATTTATATTATAAGGAATATTATAGCTTTTAACAATATTATCAATATTTTCTAAATTACTTTCCAAAATATTATTAACTTCTAAAGAACTATTAGCATTACCAATAAGATTATAAACTTCTTTTTCTATTTTTTGTTTAATAATTAACTTTTCATTTTGGTCTTCTAAAGAATCACTATTAGCTACCACTCTAAATCTAATGGCATTATTAGGAATAATAATATCATTTTCTTTTTTAGTAAAAATTACCAATAAACTTAGACCAAATAAGATAATAATAATCTTTTTCATAATATCACCAATTATAATTAGGGCTAAAATAAAAATTTTTATTCAAAATTGTATTTAAGTAATAAATATCATTTATAAAGTTAGTTAAAATGTAAAATGCAACTTATGAAAAATAATATAAATAGAAGGT
>CANDSI010000030.1 GCA_947388575.1 uncultured Mycoplasma sp. | reverse complement strand
ACTTAGAGGTTTTAATGGAAATCAAAAACCTATTAGTGATAGTTCTTTAGTTAACTTAAATTCTAGTGATTTAATAACGTTTATAAAGGAATATTATAAACTTAAAAATAAATTATATATTATGGGAGAAAAGTTTGTTAAAGAGGCTAAAAATGATAATTTTGATAGTTTTAAAATACTATTTAGAAAGTTTATTTTTATTCATGCGAGGATATTTAGCTACGAGTATTTAATAAGTTCTTTGGGGCAGGAGTTGTATTTTAAGCTAAAAAAGCAAGAAATAGCTTATTTTTCTAAATGGAAGAATATAGAACAGGTTAACTCTCACTATTATTTTGAAGAAGCTTTTAAATATATAAAATACTACTTTAATATTGATATTTATTATAAAACTTTAGAACTATATGTACATGTTGATGAAATATTAAAATTATTAGATAATAAGATTACCATTAAAACAATTTTAAAAAGGATAAATGATAGAAAAAAAGGTTTTGTTCTTTTAAATTTACATGATAAGAAATATTGTAATAAGGTTATTACTGATAATGTTATGGTAAGAGAAATAAAAAGTAGATTGGAGACGCTAGAAAATGCTTATATACTTAGTCAAAATCAAGTAAAAGGTGTTTCTACTTATGAAGATAAACTTATAATATCTGGGGAATGTGTGGTAATAAATAATTGTGTTTTAGAAGGACAAGATGTTTTTAATAAAATAATAGTAGTTTCAGTAACAACACCAAGTGATATTTATAAATATTTAGATTGTAAGGCACTTATTGTGGATCATGGAGGGATTCTTAGTCATGCGGCTATATTTTCAAGAGAATTTCATAAACCTTGTTTAATGGGAACGGAAGTTGGAACTAAAATATTTAAAACAGGAGATATTATTGAAATTGATTTTTCTAAAAATATAGCTTATAAAATTTGAGCTTTCTTAAATATTTTTCTAGTATAATAAAGTAATCTTTTTTTCTTCTCTTTTTATAAATCCTTCTTCTGATAAGTTTTTTAATTCTCTTGTCATAGCGCTTCGGTCGACAGCTAAATAATCTGCTAATTCAATATAAGTCATGGTTAAATAGATTTTTTTAGAATTATTTCTTTTAGATACAATTTTAAAGTATTCAAGTAATTTATCTCTAATTGTTTTTTTAGTTAGTATTTCTATACGTTCATTTTTAGTGTTAATCTTATCACTATATATTTCAAGTAAATTTTTTATAAATTGTTTATAGTATGATAAATTATTTTCAACATCATTTAATATATTATTGAAATCTATAATAACAATTTTGGTGTCTTCTTTAGTTATTATTTCGCATTCGTTAGTTAGGGAAGATATAGTCGTACCAAATACATCATTTTCTGTTAATTCTTCAATTATAGTACGATTTCCATTATAATCTGTTCGAATAATTTGCATGTATCCTAATAAGACAATTCCAATCATATTATCTAACTTTACACTTGTCAGAATTTGACAGTTTGGTTTGAAATTTAGTGTACTGGCCTCTAAAATCTTGAGAATTTTTTCTTGATTTTTTTCGCTTATATTAGTAAATAAATTAGTCATGTTTACACCTCTAAAAATTATTTTATCAAAAAACGTTAAATGTTGCAATTGCAACAGGCGAACTTAATGAAAAAGTGTTACACTTATCGTGCAAATAGAGAAAGTGGAGGAAGTAATATGAAGGTTATTAAAAGAGATGGACATATGGTAGATTATAGTCCAGAAAAGATAGAAGAAGCTATATTAAAGGCTAATAAAGAGGTTGAAGATGATGAACAAGCCTCTGGTACACAAATTAAAAATATTATTAAATATATTGAAGGTTTAGGTAAAAAAAGAATTTTAGTTGAAGATATTCAAGACATAATTGAAATGAAATTAATGGCTATTGGAAAATATGCTTTAGCTAAGAAATATATCACATATAGATATACTAGAGAATTAGTTCGTAGAAGTAATACTACAGACTTAGCTATTAAAGAATTAATTGATGGTGAAAGTGAATATTGGAATACAGAAAACTCAAATAAAAATGCTAGAGTTGTTACAACACAAAGAGATTATTTGGCTGGTATTACAAGTACTGATATTACAAGAAGATTCTTATTACCTGAAGATATAGTTCAGGCTCATGATGATGGAAGAATTCATTTCCATGATGCTGATTATTTTGCACAAAATGCGTTACATAATTGTGATTTAATAAATTTAGAAGATATGCTTCAAAATGGTACTAATATTAATGGAGTTATGATTGAAAAACCACATAAGTTTTTAACAGCGATGACTATTGCTACACAACTTATTACAGCTGTTAATTCTAGTCAATATGGTGGAGCTACTATAACTCTTACGCATTTAGCGCCTTTTGTTAGAGATAGTTATAAAAGATATTTAGCTAAATATAAAAAACGTAAATGTACACCTGAAGATTGTGAAAAATTTGCTAAAGAAGATTTAAAAAGAGAAATTGTAGATGGAGTTCAAACTTTCCAATATCAAATTAATTCAATGACTACAACAAATGGTCAAGCACCTTTCTTAAGTGTTTGTATGTATCTTGGTGAAACAGATGAATACAAAGAAGAACTTGCAATGATTATTGAAGAAGTTTTAAAACAAAGAATCGAAGGTATGAAAAACGAAAAAGGTGTTTATGTTACACCTGCATTTCCAAAACTTTTATATGTTTTAGAAGAAGATAACATCAAAAAAGGAAGTAAATATTATTATTTAACTAAGTTAGCTGCAGAATGTACTGCTAAGAGAATGGTTCCTGATTATATTTCTGAGAAAATTATGTTACAGCTTAAAATTGATAAAAATGGTAATGGTAATTGTTATCCTTGTATGGGTTGCCGTTCATTCTTAACTCCTTATGTTGATCCTAAAACTAATAAACCTAAGTATTATGGAAGATTTAATCAAGGTGTTGTTACAATTAACTTAGTAGATGTAGCATTATCAAGTGATAAAGATCAAGAAAAATTCTGGGATATATTTGACGAAAGATTAGAATTATGTCATAGAGCATTACAAATAAGACATAAAAGACTTTCTAAAGCTACAAGTGATGTTGCACCTATTTTATGGCAACATGGAGCATTAGCTAGACTTGGTAAGGGTGAATCTATTCATGATTTACTTCATAATGGTTATTCAACTATTAGTCTTGGATATGCTGGGTTATATGAATGTGTTAAATATATGACTGGACACTCTCATACTGATAATGGAAAAGGTAAAGAATTTGGATTACAAGTTATGCAACACTTAAATGATAAATGTAAAGAGTGGAAAGCTGCTGAAGCTATCGATTATAGTGTTTATGGTACACCAATTGAGGCAACAACTTATAAATTTGCTAAATGTTTAAAAGAACGTTTTGGGGTTATTAAAGGTGTAACAGATAGAGATTATATTACTAATAGTTATCATGTTCCTGTTTTTGAAGAAATTGATGCTTTTGAAAAATTAAAATTAGAAGCAGAATTCCAAAACTTAAGTCCAGGTGGAGCAATCTCTTATATTGAAACTCCTAATTTATCAAATAATATTCCAGCTGTTTTAGAAGTTATTCAATTTATTTATGATAATATTATGTATGCTGAACTTAATACAAAACTTGATTATTGTCATGAATGCGGGTATACTGGTGAAATTTTAATTGATGAAAAGCTTGAATGGTATTGTCCTAATTGTGGAAATAGAGACCATGATAAATTAAATGTAGCTAGACGTACTTGTGGTTATATTGGCTCTAATTTTTGGAATAAAGGTAGAACTCAAGAAATTAAAGAACGTGTTGTTCATTTAGATAATAAAGATGAGGAATAATTATGAGATATAATAAAATTAGAAAGATGGATATCGCTGACGGTCCTGGAGTTAGAGTATCTATCTTTATGCAAGGTTGTGTATTTAATTGTAAAAATTGTTTTAATCCAGAAACTCATGATTTTGATGGTGGAAAAGAATTTACGGATGAAACTATTGAAAGAGTTTTAAATCTTTGTGATAAGGAATATATTGAAGGGTTATCGATACTTGGTGGAGAGCCTATGCATCCTAAAAATATTGAGGGAACTACGAAACTTGCTAAGGCATTTAAAAAAAGATTTCCTAATAAAACTGTTTGGGCTTGGTCAGGATTCTTATTTGATAGGGATTTAAAAGATAAAGATGTTGTTAAATATTTAGATGTTTTAGTTGATGGTCAATATCAAGATGAACTTCATAATTTCTTACTTAAATATTGTGGTTCTAGTAATCAAAGAGTTATTGATGTTCAAGCATCTTTAAAAGAAAATAAAGTTATTCTATTTGAAACAAATGAAATAGAACAAAAACAAGAAGAAGGAGAGTTAGTATGCGCTTGAGAGGTTTTGAAATAGCAAAGGGATTTGAGGATAAGAATATTAATCTTCCTAAAAGAAGTACTAAGAATGCCGCTGCTTATGATGTAGAAGCAGCAGAAGATGTAACTATTCCTCCATATACACATGGTATTAAACCTACACTTATTCCAACAGGTTTAAAAGCATATTGTGGGGACGATGAATGGTATATGCTTGCTAATCGTAGTGGTGGACCTAAAAAAGGTTTTGTAATGGCTAATAGTATTGGTATTGTTGATGCTGATTATTATGGAAATGAGTCTAATGATGGTCATTTTATGTTTCAATATTTCAATTTTGGAACTGAACCTTTAGAAGTTAAAAAAGGTGATAGAATTGGTCAAGTTATATTTATGAAATATCTTATTACTGATGATGATGATGCTACTGGTGAGAGAAAAGGTGGATTTGGTTCTACAGGTAAATAAAAAAATCTAGATAAAAGTCTAGATTTTTTAATATATCTTAGTACATGTACCAGATTGTGGTCTATAAAAGCAATGATTTTTATATTTACCAGCTAAGGGTTGACTATACCATGTAGTTTTACATGATGTGTTTGATGATGGTGGAGCATAGAACCATAATGAATGAGTAGCAGGGTAATAATATTCACCCATTAAAATGCGTTTAGCAAGATTTTTTTCGGAAGTAGTAGAAGAACCATAGAAGAGAGGAGAATTAGCGCCTACGAATTGATTAGGTTGGAAAATAGCATCAGTTATACTATCTATATTTTTAAAAGTGTAACAATCTCCTAAAACTCTATTGACTACAACATTGCCTACCATTAGCATTCCTAAATCTCCTTCAGTTTGGGCTTCAGCCCGCATAAGTCTTGCTAATAAATCTAATTCTTTAGTAGTATAATTTACGATCATATGATAATCACCTAATTTATTATATGAAAATATTTGAAAAAGGGAAGTAAATGTGCTATAATACAAATACACGTAGGGGCGTGGTATAATGGTAGCATAGGAGTCTCCAAAACCTAATGCTTACCACCATGTACTCCCAGTGTTTAAGGCAAAAAAACAATTTTAAATTGTTAAAATTAGAGTTTATTCTGCCAATTTGGAATGGTAAAAATAATTTGAAACAAAGTAAAACATAACATATCAAGTTATTTCAAAATGAAATTTAGGGGATTAGTTTAATGGAAAAATGAGCGTCTCCAAAACGCCAGATGGGAGTTCGATTCTCTCATCCCCTGCCAAATGCAAATACACTCCAAAAAGTGGAGTTAAAATATGTAAAAAGCCGTGGAAATAAAAGGAAAATCCACGGTTTTTGTTTTTACTAAAAAATGGTGTAAAAAATGGAGATTTTTAGTGAAAAATTTATAAAATCAGAAGAATTAGAAAAAAGGATAAGAACTACGTGTAGTTTTAATAATGCTAAGTGTGAGTTTAGGCAAGGTAGAATACTTTATATAAGTGGTACTAATATTAGCTTTATAGAGCCTCATAAAGTAGATGTAACGATTAAAGGAAAAAAGCTAATATTAATATACTTCGATAGGAAAAATTTATTTTTATATAATAGAACAATGCCTATCACGATAAAGCAATTTGATACTCTACTTAAAAGCATTAAGAAAGAGCTAGCATAGTTTATTAATCCTTTTGCTTTTATTGTAAGAATAGCTATTTTATGGTAAAATATAAGCATATAAAAGCAATTTTAATAGGAGTTAATGTGTATGAATGATATAGATAAGAAGAGCTTAGAGAATGCAAAAGAATTATTTTCAAGTGGTGCTATTAATGATGTTGAAATCGGTACTACAAAAGGATTACAACAAATTCATAAATATTTATTTGATGGTTTATATGATTTTGCAGGTATAATTAGAAAAGAAAATATTTCTAAAGGAAATTTTAGGTTTGGTAATTCTTTATATTTAGAAGAAATGCTAAATAAAATTGAAACTATGAGTGAGAATACTTTAGAGGAAATAATTGATAAGTATGTTGAAATGAATATCGCTCATCCCTTTTTAGAGGGTAATGGCAGGAGTACTAGAATATGGTTAGATTTAATATTAAAGAAGAATTTAAATAGAATTGTGAATTGGGAAAATATAGATAAGAAATTGTATCTACAAGCTATGGAGAGAAGTCCTATTAATACATTAGAAATTAAAACTTTAATTGAAAATAATTTAACAGAGGATATGAGTTTGGAGAGCTTTTTTAAAGGAATAGAAACTTCATATTATTATGAAACTAATGAATAGCAAGTGTAATTAAAGGTGTGAATAACATCTTTTTTTTAATGCTTTAGATAAGAAATTTAAAAAATTTTTAAAAAATTTAGCAAAAATCACTCAAAACGGTTGAGAAATCCGTACTTATATAGTAGAGATTTTTTTACTCGAAAAATCTAATGTATTTGTTTATACATAGTAAGGAGTGGTTTATGTGTCAAAAAGAGTAGCAAAGATGAGTAAAATCGATATTAACCATAAGTTTTACGATCAAGAAGAAGCTTGTAAGTATGCTAAGAGATTAGTAAAAGCTATCGATTTTATATGTAAAAAGGGAAAATATAAGTGTAGTGGTGTTATTAGTGTTAGTAATATAATAGGAAAAGCAGTTGTTGATTATTATTACGAGAGAACGGGAAACGTGGGAAAACCTAAGATTATTCGTGAAGTTATAACAGATGATGAAAAAATTAAAGAATTAAATTATGGGAATTTAGGAGAAAGTGGAGAATTAGGAAATGTTTATGTTGGATGGCATTTACACGTTCTAATATTATCTTATCCTGGAGAAACTGTTAGATTAAAGATTAAAAAATACATTAATAAAAATTGGAAAAACATACCTAAGTTTTATCCAAGTACTATTACTCCAGAAGAATTAGATGAAATTATAAAAAAGAAGCAACAAGAAAATGAGAGAAAGAAAATGTTTGGAGTTGCAGATGAAAATCAAGAGAAACAAGAAAAAAATAAAGAAGAAAAGAAAGTTTATGGCAAAGATTGTGATACTGGATATGCAGAATATATGTTTCAGCAGTCCGAAAACTTATTCTTTATTGATGTTGATTACTCTATCCCATCTAAAAAGGAACAACAAGAGTTTAATAGGAAATGTAAAACAGGTATTGATTTTATAGAGTATGCTAACTTCTCTAATCGTTTAGATGGAAAAGATACTTATATGAGTTTTAAAAAACTTTTTGAAGAGCGTTTAAGGCTTAATACTTTATTTCACTATGGTTCTTTTTCTCGTGCTGAAAAATCGAAAGAAGAAAAGCGATATAATGAAATGCTTGATTATTATAAACCTTTTCATGAGAATTACACTAAAAAATTTGAGGAAGAAAAGAAAAAGCGTAGAGATGAAATAATCAAGAGAAATATAGAGAAACGGAATAATCGGCACTTAGAGTAATTAAGATTAGAAAAGCTTGTTATTCTAAAAGTAGATTATAGTTAGATTTTATAAGGGTTAATCATCTAAAATTTAATTTTAATAAACTACTATATAATTAACACTATTACTCTATAAAAAATAATAAATATCACATCACAAATTCATCTATAATTTTTAAAATTATAGATAAAAAATCAACTTCATCAAGAATTTTTATAGGAAAGGTTGGTTTTAAACGTATTAAAATAATAGAAAGAAGATGGTTAAATTTGAAAAATGAAAATAAATGTAATGAAATGAGGAATTATTTAATTGATAATGTACTTATGAAAGCTCACTACTCTGCTACTAGTAAAGGAGATAGAAAAGCAATTGCTATTATAGAGGGTACTATCAAAGATTTATATATGATACATACTCCTAAAGGTATTATTAATTTCTTTAATAATATAGTTAAATGTAATACCCCAAAATTAAAATGGGTATCTAAGTATTTAAAAAATAGAAAGATACTACGTTTAGAAGATGTAAAAAGAAATTTTGATAAAAGGTTTAATAGTAAATGGTTAAATAAGTAAAAAAAGTTAGAGATTTTTAACTTTTTTATTTTTAATAAGTTATAATATTCTCTTATTCAGTACATATTTAAGTATTTTAGAGAGTTTTTAGTAAATTAATGTAATTATGTTGATTAACTAGAAACTCTCTTTATTTCTGTATTTATGAGTGAATTTAGTTTATTCTGTAGGATAGGTTTTTCGTTATATATTTAATTAGATGATGATAAGGGAATAATTATGAGTAAATTATATGAAAGCATAGATAAATTAAAAAATTTTACAACATTAAAAGAAGATATAGTTAAAATAGATGATCCTTTAATTACACA
>CANDSI010000029.1 GCA_947388575.1 uncultured Mycoplasma sp. | reverse complement strand
CATCGTCAAATGCAAAGACACAATTAGAGAGTTGGTATAATAGTAATTTAGCAAGCTATACTGGAAAAATAGCAAATGGAAAATATTGTAATGATAGAAATGTAGCATCAGGATATACATGGACTATAAATGGAAGTGTGTTCCATTATGCAGCATCAACTCGAATGGATAGCTATGCACCAACATTATCGTGTAACTCAGGAGATACATATACATTAAAGGTGGGATTAATCACAGCTGATGAAGCAATGTATGCAGGAGGAATAAAAGATTCATATGCAAATAATACATCATATTACCTATACAACGGACAGGAATACTGGACTATGTCTCCAAGCTGGTGGTGGAGCGATTGTGCTTTCGTGCACCACGTTAGTTATAACGGGCGCATCAGCGACAACTATGGCACAGGCTACTCTAGCATTGATTTACGCCCAGTAATAAATCTGAAGTCTGATACATTGTTTGCAGCAGGAGGAACAGGAACTCAATTTAATCCATATGTTGTGCAGTAATAAAAAAAGAGGTTTTGGTAATGAAATTTAAAATAGAAGAAAAAGAAGAATATATATTTCGCAATATAAGATTTAGTAAAGAATTATTTGATAATATTAATAAAGTAAAAGGTAATAATAGTTTTACTAAATTTGTAATCGAAGCAATAAAATATGCTCTTGATAATATGGATGAATAGAGGATAAAATTTGAAAAAGAGAAGAAAACTCTCTTTTTTTTGAAGTTAGATTATGTTATAATTATTAAGATAAAAGTAGGTTGATAGAATGATATTTGGAAAAATTTTGTATATTAGTGATAATATAGCTCATGTTGAAAATATAAGTAAAGATACTATTACTGCTGATCTTATGAATATTCACGTTATATTTGAAGATAAGGACCAAAGAATACTTGGTGAAGTAGTTGAACTTAACGATAGTGAAATTAAAATTCGTTTTTTAGGTGAATATACGAATAATAGATATATAAATGGTGTCATTCGTAAACCTTTATTATCTAGTAAAATACGTATTATAAATGGGACTGAATTATTAGAATTAGTTGGTGTTTTAAATGATAAAACTTTTGAACTTGGTGAAAATGCTACATATAAAGGGTTTAATATATGTCCTAATGTTAATAGTTTATTTTCAAATCATTTAGCTATATTCGGTAATAGTGGTGCGGGTAAATCTTGTGGTGTTTCTAGAATTATTCAAAATATTTTTAGTAATCCAAAAACTACTATTGGAAATGCTAATATGTTTTTCTTTGATGCTTATGGTGAATATAAAAATGCTTTTAGTTCTTTAAATAAAATTAATCCAAATTATAATTATAAATTTATTACAACTAATCCTACTGAAGAATCAGATTATTTGCTTAAGATACCTGTTAATTTACTTACCCTTGATGATATAGCTTTGCTACTTCAAGCTGGTACTCATTCTCAGTTACCTATATTGGAAAGAAGTATTAAATATGCTAAAATTTTTGCTAGCGATGGAGAAGAAGTAACTAAATATAAAAATCATTTAATTGCTAAAGCTTTAATTGCTATTTTATTTAGTAATATGACTACTAGCTATAAAAAGAATGAAATTTTTAAGGTTATTGAGGTTTGCCATACTAAAGAATTTAATTTTGATTCGGTTATTCCAGGACTTGGATATACAAGAAGTTTTAGTGAGTGTTTTGAAATAGATAGTAATGGTAACTTTGGAGAATCAGTTTTAATTACTGAATATATTTTAAAACACATTGATGAGAGTATTGTAGAAATGAATGTTCCAAAAGAGGCTTATTATACTTTGAAAGATTTAGCTAATGCTTTAGAGTTTACTTTGATTAGCGAAGGTTTCCAAGGAAATCAAATGATGTATAATGAGGCAATGATATTGCAAGTTAGGCTTAATACTATTATAGCTGGTAAAGTTAATAATTACTTTGATGGGTCTAAATATATGGGCATTGAAGAATTCATTGATAATTTATGTGCTATGGGTAATACTAAAGCACAAATAGTTAATATTAATTTAGAAGATATTGACGATGTTTATGCTAAAGTAATTGTAAAAATTATATCTAAATTATTATTTGATTATGCTAAAAGTTTGACTAATAGAGCTAGTCAACCATTTCATTTATTTTTGGAAGAAGCTCATAGATACATTCAACAAGATACAGATACATTCTTATTGGGTTATAATATATTTGATCGTATTGCTAAAGAAGGCCGTAAATATGGCGTTATTCTTGATATAATTAGCCAAAGACCAGTAGAAATAAGTGATACTGTTATTGCTCAATGTTCTAACTTCCTTATTTTTAAAATGACTCATCCTAAAGATATTAAATATATTGAGGAAATGCTTCCTAATATTAGTGCAGATGTCATAGAAAAAATGAAAATATTACAACCAGGTAATTGTGTTGTGTTTGGTTCAGCATTTAAAATACCTATGATTAGTAAACTTGCTATGCCTGATCCTATGCCTTATAGTACGAACTGTAATGTAAGTGGTTGCTGGAGTGAAGAATTAAAACCAAGAATTAATCCTACACCGATTCAAAATAATTATGTTACAGAAGGCGTTCCAACTAGTAATTTAGAAGCTGATATAAATGCTAGTAATGATAATAACAATAATATTACTAATCAATCTATTGAACAAACTAATGCTAGTACAGACAGTAATGAAGAATTTAATCCTATGAGTGGTATAGGGGATATTTCTAATTTTGGTTAGAGATTTTTTCTTGACTTGAAATAGCGTTTACATTATAATAAATTGCAAGGTGATTGTATGACAGCTCAAGAATTTTTTTCAAAATGTAGTGAAGAGACAAGTAAATTTTTAAAAATATATTTTGCTTATTATTGTCTTTTGCTAGCTTCAAAAATTAATGAAAATACCAAGCTATTATCCAATGTTTATGATATTAAAAGTAAAAAAAATTTAACGGATCCAGAACAAAATTATTTTATCTTCTTATTAGTTTTAGATAGATTAAATATTAATGTAGATGGTTATTTTAAATCCAGTCAAAATATTCAGGAATATTATCGCTTTGACGATGCTTTATATAAGATGCTTGATAATGTTATTGATAAATATTTGAGTTTTACTGATGTTCAGCTAGAAGAATTTTTTCAAACTAATTTAAAATTTAATCTTAATATTATATCTGCTTTATGTGATAAGGATAATCTTACTATTTCAGATATTTTTGATAGGCTGATAAAAAATGGATTACTATGTTATAAAAATTTAGCAGCAGCTTTTAATATAAGTGGCGATGAAGAAGAAAAAAGTGATGTTATAAGTAATAAAGAGTCATTAACATATGAAGAATTTTTTTCGAAATGTACACCAGATGCAGAGTGGTTTTTTAAGGCTTATTTTGAGTTTATAACCCAATTTCACTTTATACCTGATAATAGTAAAGCTATTATAGAAAAAAGCGATAATAGAGAGTTAAATGATAAAGAAAAAAACTTATTTTTATTTTTATATTTTATATATTATACTAAAAATGATGTTGGAACAATGATGAAAGCTGATAATGTAGATCCTGAGTATTTTTATTCTTTTGATAATTGTTTAACTAACTTAATTCAAAATGTTTTAGAAGGTTTCCAAAGTCCATCAGAATCAAAAAGTAAATATTTCTATGAAGAATATTTCAAGAATTCATCTAATTTAAAATTTAGTTTTGATGAAATGACAAAAATAACCATAGAACAAGTATTAGATAGACTTATAGTAAGCGATATGATTGATTATGCTAGTTTGTACCATAGTTTTCACTTTAGTGAATTGTATCGCAGAATTCATAGTTTAGGCTCAGCTAAGGCTAATGGACCTAAAATGTTTATAAGAATAAATGATGAGACTAGTATTAAAAACTTAAATGTTTTAACAAAAGATATTACTGGGGAATCTAGTGATAACACTGAAAAAGAAAATCAATTGTCTATGGGCGTAGAATTAACTAGAAAAGACTTTGAAGAGAATCCTTTACTTGGAAGAGAAAAAGAATTAAGACTTATAGGTGCCGCGCTTTTAGATAAAAGAAAATCATTAATATTGCATGGTAAACCAGGAGTGGGAAAAACAGCTCTTGTAGAAGGACTTGCTTATCAAATAGAGCAAGGAATAAGTCATCCGCTTTTAAAAAATAACCGAATTTTTGAGGTAAGCGCTACTGAAATGATTGAAGGAACTCAATATCGTGGTCAACTTGAAAAAAAATTTTTAGAATTGATTAGAGAACTTATGAATATTCCAGAATCTATTTTATTTATAGATGAGATACATATGATTATGGGTGGTGGAGCTATTAGAGAAAATTCTATTGATTTATCTAATATGTTAAAACCTTATATTGGTAATGGGAAAATTAGGATTATTGGCTCTACTACAACTGAAGAACTAAAAATTATAGCAGCTAATGGAGCTATGGCAAGAAGATTTAAAACAATACCAATACCTGAGTTATCATTGAATGATATAATGCAAATTCTTAATAGACTAATAGAAAATATGAAAACTCAAAGACAAATAGTATTTAATTTTAGTGAAGAACAAAAAATAACTCTTTTAAAATTAATAGTCGATATTACTAACGCAAAGTATCAAGGATCTGCTATTCTTTATAATCCTGATTTTGCAATAAGTTTACTTGGTGATGCTTATAATTTGGCATATTATGATAGTAAAGATAAATTATCTATTGATTATTTAATTGAAAGTATCGAAACAAGTGAAGCTGTAAATGATGAAGGTAAAAGTTATTTTAGAGATGAAGCTTTTAAAAGACTAAGAAATCTTTAAATAAAATAGCTTTGGTATTAAATTCTTTTATATTAAAATTATATGTACGTTAAATGTTGATTTAAAACTTCCTAATAATGTTGGAAGAAATTGTAAAAATGAATTAATTCTAATGTAAAATTTATGTAAGCTTCTTGAATATATTTTCTTGTATGTGGTATAATAATATTACCTAAAGGATATAGTTTGTTTCACATAAAACCGACTATGTGATTTGTTTAGGGAGAATAATTATATACGGAGTTGAATGCTGGTCTTGATTTGCCAGAATCCAGAAGTATATATGTTTCTTACCACCTGCGAGCGTGCGGGATTTTATCACAAACAGACTTTCCCTTTGGGTTTTTATTTGCTATAATTTTGTTATTGGTGATGTTTATGTTTGATAGATTATTAGAATTAATTTCGATTAATGATATTGAAAAAATAGGAAATGCTAAAATTTTATTAGTTGGAGTAGGAGGAGTAGGGGGATATGCTTTGGAATCAGGAGCGGTTTTAAGAATGTTTCTATTATAGATGGTGATGTAATATCACTTTCTAATTTAAATCGTCAGATTATAGCTAAAATGACTAATATTGGTAAATTGAAAGTTGAAGAAGCAAAAACTAGGTGTTTGGAAATTAATCCTGATGTTAAAATAAATACTATGGATGTGTATTTAAATGAAGATAATTTTAATGACTTTGTAAATGAAGATTATGATTATATTATAGATGCATGCGATGATATTTTAGTTAAAATATTTTTGATAAAATATGCTAAAACTCATAATATTAAAATAATTACAGCTTTAGGTACAGGTAGAAAGTTTAATCCTGAAAAATTAGAAATAACAACTTTAAATAAGACGTTTAACGATCCTCTAGCTAGAAAGTTAAGAAGTGAACTTCGTAAACAAAATATTGATTTGAATATACCAGTTGTTTTTAGCGGTGAAGAAGCAATAAATACTGGTAATGTAATAGGCAGTGCAATCTTTGTTCCTGCTACTGCGGGAATATTACTTGCAAATTATGTATTTAATGATATATTAAAAAAGAGCTAATTAGCTCTTATTGATAAGAAACTCTGGTAAGACTTCAGGGTTTTTATTATTTATTACTATGTCATATATTATATTTATAATTGGTATTTTTATTTTTCGGTTTTTAGTTAGTTCTTTTATTGAGAATAAGGTATAATATCCTTCAGTTGTATTTTCTTTTAAATATTTTTCAATAGCATTTTTGTCTTTAGTTTGACCTATTAAAACTCCAAATTTATAATTACGGCTTTTAGGAGTAGAGCATGTTAACATTAAATCTCCAATACCAGCAAATGATAAAATTGTTTTGGGATTACATTCTAGTTTTTTTAGTAATTCTTTAATATCATGTATAGCTTCAGTTATTAAAAAATATCTCGTTGATTCATGATAACCTAATCCTTCTAATATACCAGCAGCTATAGCTATAACATTTTTTATGCTTCCACATATTTCAGTACCATTTAAATCGTGATTTATACGTAGTTTTAATAAAGGATTCGCTAAAGCTTTTTTTACTATTTTTTCGGTTTTTTTACTGCTTATTGCTAAAGATAGAGCACATGGTTCTTCACTTATTAAATCAATAGCGAATGTTGGTCCTGATATAACACCAATGTTTTTAGATTTTAAAATATCAAATACTATGTCAGATAGGAAAGAGCAAGTTTCATTTTCAACACCTTTACTAGCAATACACACTGGTATGTTTTTAGAAATTGGGTTCATTGCAACACATATACTTCTTACATATTTGGCAGTTGTTGCTATTATTATTAATTCTGTATCTTTTATTGCTTCTTTTATATCATTTGTTACAATTATGTTTTTTGGTATTTTAGTATCAGTTAATGGTTTAAAATTATGATTTTTTTGAAAATTATCAATTAATTCTTTATTTTCACTCCACATTTTTATATTATGATTATTTCTGGCGATATTTAAGGCGATTGCTATGCCATATATTCCAGTACCTATTATACTTACATTCATTTATTGTCCCTCATTTCATCATATAATTTATTTAAATTTAATTCATATTTATTATTTTTTTTGTGATAATATTTGCGATTTTTAAGTTTTTCAGGTAAATATTCTTGTTTTACATAATCGTTCTTATAATTATGGGGATATAAGTATTCAGAACTGGGATTTATTAAATGTCTTGGTATTCTGCCAATATTACCTTTATTTATATCATTTACAGCTTCATTAATTGCTAAGTAAGCACTATTACTTTTAGGAGATAATGCTAATTCAGTAACTACAACACCAAGAGGAATTTGTGCTTCTGGTAATCCAACTAATTCAGATGCTTCTATAGCTGCCATAACTTTTGGTCCCATAGCTGGATTAGCTAAGCCTATATCTTCATAAGCTATGACACTCATCCTACGATATATACTATCTAAATCACCAGCGACAATAAGTCTTGCTAAATAATGTAGCGCAGCATCAACATCACTTCCGCGAATTGACTTTTGAAAGGCACTAAGAACATCATAATGTCCATCTTCATTTTTATCATGGAAAAAAACAGGTTTATTATTTATTTTTTTTATATCTTCTATTGTAATTATATGTTCTTTAGTAGAATAGTAAGCTACTTCTAAAGTGTTTATTGCTGATCTGAAATCTCCACTACTTAAAGACGCTATATATTCTAGGGCTTTATGTTCAATATCAATATTTTCTAAAAAGCTACAAGCTCTATTTAATCCTAATAAGATGTCTTCTTTATCTAATTCTTTTAACTCATATATTTGACATCGACTTCTAATTGCTGGATTTATTTTATGATAGGGGTTAGATGTTGTTAAACCTATTAGTATTATTAAGCCAGATTCAATATGAGGAAGTAATATATCTTGCTTATCTTTATTCATACGATGTATTTCATCTATAACTAAAATCATTTCACCATACATTTTAGCTTCTTCTATTGCTATATCAAAATCAGCTTTATTGTTTGTTGTGGCATTTAAAAATTTAGATCTGATATTTAATTCGTTTATTAGTGCATTAGCTATACTGGTTTTGCCAATACCAGGCTTACCATATAAAATCATAGAAAATATTTTACCATTTTTTATTAGATTGGATAGAACTTTATTTTCCCCTACAAGATGTTTTTGACCAATAACTTCTGAAATATTATTTGGCCTTATTTTATTTGCTAGTAGTTCCATATAATCACCATAAATATTATAACACAAATTTTTGTATTCGTGGTATAATTTAAAAGTAGGTGAAGTAAATTGAAAGATATGGATGATATTTTTAAAAATAATAAAGAATTAGAAAGATATGCTAATGAGTATTTAATTACTGAATATAATACTTCTAAAAATACTAGAGATTCTTATTTATATGATTTAAAAGAATTAGCAACTTTTTATAATAAGAATATTGCTTATTTAAAAAGAGAAGATATCCAAGAATATTTGCGTAAATTAGTTAATAAAAAAGCTAGAACTAAAGCTCATTATTTAACTGTTTTTAATAGCTTTTATAGTTTTTTAGTTAAAGAAAATATAATTGCTATTAATCCTTGTGAAAATATTAAAATGCCTAAATTAGAAAAGAAATTACCAGAATATCTATCTGTGGAAGAAGTAGATAAACTTCTAGATATTAAAACTAATACTGTATATGAAAAAAGAAATAAAGCAATGCTCGAAATGCTTTATGGAACAGGGGTGAGGATAAGCGAACTTATTAATTTAACAATGAGCAATATTTTTTTAGAAGATAAGATGATAAAAGTTTTTGGAAAGGGAAGCAAAGAACGTATTATTCCAATTAATACTTATGCATTAGATTGTTTAGCTGATTATTTGCAGTTTGGTCGAAGTGCTTTACTCGGAACTAAAACTAGTGAATATGTCTTCATAAGTAGTAGGCGCACTAAAATTACAAGACAAGCTTTTTTTAAAATTATAAAAAAATTATGTGAAGAAGCTGGTATAAAAAAAAATATTAGTCCTCATATTTTAAGACATTCTTTTGCTACTCATTTACTTCATAACGGAGCTGATCTTCGTATTGTACAAGAACTATTAGG
>CANDSI010000028.1 GCA_947388575.1 uncultured Mycoplasma sp. | reverse complement strand
TACATATAGTACTCATACCACTGCCACGTGGGCCCTTTAAAAAAATTTTATCACCCGCTTCAATTTTAAAATTTACATTCTTTAAGATATCAGTAGTATTATATTTAAAAGAAACATCTATAAATTCAATACTATAACTATCAAATGTTTTAATACCTGTTTCATAATTATCACATTCAATATTTATAAATTCTGACAATTTGCTAAAAGTTGCTTTTAAGTAATTAAACTTCGGTATTAAATCTATACAATCTTGAATAGGATTAATAAAATAAAACATTAAACTTTGAAAAGTAATAAGTGAAAGAAGTTCTAGTTTACCATCTGCAATCATCAAAATACCAATACTAATAACTAAAAACGTTCCCAATTCATAAATAAATTCTTTAATAAAAGAGACGTTATTTAAAGTAGACTGCGTTTTAAAATTACTTTTAAACATTATAATTAATTTCTCTTCTAAATATTTTAAAAAATGACCGACTAAATTCAAGTTTTTTATACTAGTATTTGCTTCGATACTCTCAACTAAACTAGAATTAAAAGTAGTTGCTGTATTAACATTATCTCTAACACAACCATAAATAAGTTTACTAAATAGAAGTCCTACAATTACATAAATAAAAACTATCAAACAAAGAATAAAAAATAATTTACTATTTATGGAATATAAAACCACTACTGCTCCTATTACCAAAACCGTATTTAAAAGAACATTAGTAAAGAAATCTGCTAATAAATCTTTTATTTCACTTAAATCTTGTATTCTAGATACAATTTCTCCTGTGCTACGATTTTGTATAAATTTTAAAGGAAGATTAAATATGTGAGATAAAAAATTTGAAAATAGTTCTACATCAAGATTACGATAAAAATAAGTAAGATAATAATTTTTAACAAAATTCAAGAAAACTTTAAAAAAGAAAGTTAGTGCGAATATAATTATTATAGCTTTCAAATATATATTATCTTCCCCATGATTAATCGCAGAAATTGCAATTTGAAAATAAAAACTTGTTAAAATTGTAAAAAGCATTACAATTAGATTAATAATACAGATTTTTATAAAAACAGATTTATTCTTTATAATTAATTTCATTAGCAAAGAGGAAATTGTCAAGTCTTTATCATATTTTAAAATTTTATCTATAGGTGTTAATAGAATTAAAATATTATCCCAAATATTATTAAAATCTTCCATTTTCATTTTTGTTTTTCCTACAGCTGGATCCATAAGACACACATAATTTTTAGATATCTTATAAACAACCACAAAGTGATTCAACCCGTTTTTAAGAACTACATGTGCTATAGCAGGCAAATAGATATTTCTATTTTTCACATTGTCCACAAAAACCCCCATTGCCTCAAAACCATAACTTTTAGCAGTCTCTACTAAATTATAGGCAGTTGTTCCAACTCCAGTTGTAAAAGTATCATCTCTTATTTTTTCAATAGGAACATATCCATCATAATATTTAATAATACATGCCAAACTACAAGCTCCACAATCTTTCAAATCATGTTGTTTTACAACTTCAATTTTAGCCACAAATTTTCTCTCCCTTCAAGTAAAGTTAAACCATAATTTTAAGATTTTTTCCAGCATTTTTACGATTTAGGGTAAGATTTGAGTTATCCCCGACAATACTCGACAAACACCGACAAAGCTATATGTTAATATATCAAACCAAAGAAAGGAGAAATTTTATGCAAAATGGAATTAATTTAGCAAAATTAAGAAGCAAAAACAACCAAACTATTAATGATATATCAAAAATTTTAAATGTCTCATTATCATCTTATAAGTTATATGAAATGGGCACTATACCCATGTCATTAGAAGAAATAAATACTTTAAGTTTATTCTATGATGTATCATTTGATTATTTATTAGGGTTAAGTAATGTACCCAAAAGAGATCATTTTCGTAAAACAATTGATTATAAATATTTGAAGTTTTCTATCAAATACTTAAGAAAAGTAAATAAAATTAATCAAAAGAATTTTGCTAAAGAATTAAACTATTCTATAAGTTCTGTTAGTAGATTTGAACATAATGGAAAAACAATAAGCATAGATTATTTAATAAAAATAGCTAGAAAATTTAACATATCAACTGATTATTTATGCGGAAAAAGCTATATAAAAAACATGCTTTAATAAAAGCAGGATATCGATGCCAAATTATATTTTCCATCATATCGTCTGCTTTTTATTTTCTTATAAACAAAAAAAAATTAGATTACCTAAAATCTAATCTTTAAATACTTCTTTTAAATAAACATCATCATCTTTAAATAAATTATACTTTCTCACAACAAACTTAAATATAACTTTAAATAGTGCTATACAAGGAGTAGCTATAATCATTCCAAGTATTCCAAAATAATAACCAAATACTAATAAGCCTATCATAATTGTTACTGGATGTAACTGCGTAGTTTTACTCATTACAACTGGTTGTAAAACATAGTTTTCTACAAGCTGTACAACTATACAAATAATTAAAACAGTTATACCTGTTATCGATCCTTGGCTAAAACCTACTGCAACAGCAGCTGCTCCCCCTATATATGGACCAATATAAGGTATTAAATCCGTTAACCCACAAAATATACCAAATAATAATGGCGCATTAAGACCTACAATCCAAAAACCTATCGAATCAGAAACAAATACCATCAAAGCTACTAGTAGAGTTCCACTAATAGTTTTTCTAACTTCTTTTCCTATATCTGTAATTAATATTTCTATTTCATATTTATTTTTATTAGGAACTAATTTTATAAAATGTTTAGTTATAGCATCAAAATCAAATAACATATAAAGTCCCACTACTAAACTTATTAATATTGTTCCAACACCACTCATTAAACTACCCAAAATAGACATTATGGAATTAGGAAGTGCTCCTGTAAAATTAACTAAAGAGTCTCCTATTCCATTAAACAAATTATCTTTAGCAGCGGTTAAATCGATACCACTAATTGATATTTGATTAATAAAATTATCTATAATTGATTCAAATTTAGCCATTATAGAAGGCAAATTTGCAATCAAATCATTTATTTGAGTGTATAATGTTGGTATTAAAAGCCTTAAGAATACAAATATAAATAGAATTAAAACAGCATAAACTATTAAACTAGCTGCTATTCTTGGTATTCCCTTTTGATTTAGCTTTTTAACTATTGGATTAAATAGCCAAGCTATTACAAAGCCAATAAAAAGTGGTGATAAAACTTTAAGGAAAGTTAAAAGAAAATGCCATAATTTTAAATTTTTCATAATTATAGTTGCACTTAAAACTATAGCTACAATCATTGCTATATAAAGAATTTTAAGTATCTTTTTTGTTAATGTAACAACTTCATTTACTTCTTTTGAATCTATCTCCTTAAATTTTTTATTCATTTTAAACCCTCATTAATTCAGCTTCTTTGTTCTTAAATATTTCATCTATTTTCTTATTATATGTATTAACAAGCTCTTGTATGTCATCTAATGCACTTTTTTCTTGATCTTCAGGCAATTCCATTTTTTTGATTTCATTATTACAATCTTGTCTAATATTACGAAGAGCAACTCTTGCTTCTTCACAAATAGTTTTAGCTTGTTTAACATAATCACGACGTTTTTCCTCTGTAAGTTCTGGTACTGTTAATGTAATAACTTCGCCATTATTTACTGGTGTAATACCTATATTAGCTTCATTAATAGCCCTTTCTATTTCTTTTAAAGCACTTTTATCAAAAGGCTTAATCATTAAACTTCTAGCTTCTGGAACAGTAATATTAGCAAGAGATTGAATTGGCGTTGGTGTTCCATAATAACTTGCCATTATTCCATTTAACATTGCTGGATTAGCTCTTCCAGCTCTAATATTTAAAAGCCTAGATTCTAAACTTTCAATAGCTTTCATAAATTTCAATTCTGTGTTATCCATATTATTATTCCTCCTTAATTTAATATTATAACATCTAATTTATTTTCTTGTATACCTTTTATAAAATAATTAATAACTAAATAACCACTTTTATTTACATATAAGGCATAAGAACTATCATCATCTAAAGAACTAATAGTATTTGCAATATCTATTTGTAGTATATCTTCTACTACCATTTGTTCTTTTTCTAACTTTTCTTGAACCATTTCTTTAATTTTATCTAAAGTAATATTAAATTCTTCCATAAGTTTACTTTTAGATAATAATTCCCCTGTACGAGTATCAAATACATAAGCACTAACATTAGTATTTTTAATACCATCATTACAATTGTATTCAAAAACACTATTAACTATTGTCGCATAATTTTTATAAAAATAACGTGTATATTTATTATAAGTAGCTTCATATACATCAGTATCCTTAAATAAAATGTTTTCTTGTTCTTCAGGAGTTAATTCCACTTCACCAATAGTTTTATATGTTTTCTCATTCGCTTCTCTTTCACTATTTAAAAAAGTTGTAATAGTTTTAGTATCGTGAGAATCAAAATTAAATACTACATCTTGATATGTTATATCACGTATTTCATTCTTAATCACTACATTATCAAAATAAATATAATCTTTAGTATTATCTATACGAATATCTTCAGCTTCTTCTTTATTTTTACTAGCCATTTCTGTAGTCTTATTATCATTTTTTTCATTATCTTTTGTAAGCATTATCATAGTTATATATCCACCAACAATGAGTATAACAATAAAAAACAGAAACATAGCCGCTTTTACTTTTCCACCTCTTATATCATCCATAAGCTTTACTCCTTAATTCCTAAATAATCTTTAAACATTAATCTAAATTTATTTAATTGTATTGCTCTATTATTTACATTCCAATAATCCTCAGGGCTAAGATTCCCCTTCATTATAGCTGTTTCATTATCAAAATGTATAACTTTACCATTTTTTATAATAAACATTGTTGGAGCATAAATATTTTGTGTTCCGTTATCATTTGTATATGTATAGCTGCTAAGTTTTAATACAACACTTTGATAAGTAGCATTTTTAGTTTCTCTATCTTTTTTAAAATCATAATAAAGAATTTCCTTTATCCCAAGCTCTTTAGCTACAGTATTAAGCATTTCTGCATAATAACCACTCCACTTATTAGTAGGAAATCCCATGAAAACTACAGCATTTCCATTTTTAAATCTAGTATATACATCTTGAGCATTAGCATAAACAAAAACATTGTCTTTAGAAACATTACTATATTCCAAATCGAATTTTTCATTATCAATTACAATTTCTTTTGTAAAATCTCTAGTTCCTATAAATATAAAACCTGCAATAATTAAAATAAATAAAATACCTTGTATAACTCTTTTTAAACTCTTATTCATAATTCATCACTAAAATTATTATAACATTTTTCTTATATTTAATTAAGTAAAAACTACTTAAAATGTTAAGTAGTTGTCTATCTAGCTTTCCCTTGTTCTACCTTATATTTATTTTTTAAAAAACAAATTGCAGCATTTCTATCCATAGATTTTAGCATTTCAAAATACTCTTCTCTAATTTCATTATATTCCATTTCACAAGGAAACATAGTTCTAATAATAGTTGCTCTTCTATAAAAATTAAAATCATATAAAGTAACAGATCTTCTATCTCCATTTTCAATATTTGTATAAATATGGCAAGGAATATCACTAAAAATAAATCCAACATAATACCATAACCCTAAATGAGCATCATCTTCTGTTTTCAAATTATTAGAGTCAATATTTTCTTCTTTAAAAGATTTAAATGCTGGTAAAACAAATTTTTTTAGTTTAATTAAGCTACTACGTTTTAAATTATCAAACATAAAAATAATCCTTTCTAAATAAGTTTTCTTAAAACTGAATCAGAATTAATATTTCTAGATTCTAAAATTTCTTCATAAGTTAAAATAAAAATTTTTAACGCTTCTTCACTTTTATAGTTCATTAGTAAGCTATATTATAACCAGTAAATAAACAATTTTGACAAGAACATCCTTCATCAAAAATATAAGATTTTTCTTCTTCTAGTTTTTTGTCTCTGTCAACCATCATTTGTGAAAAAGTATCTAAATATGCTTTTAATTTTAAATATAGTTTTACATCAGTTTTTCTTCTAATTCACTTATCAGCTTTTGCAGGCTTAATAAATCTTTTACTATCTTAAATTCTGATTTAACACTATTAACCATTCTTTTTCTATAACTTTCTTCCATAATTTGAAAAAAACTAGTCTCAAAAACTAGTTTCCATTAATTTGGTTCATTACTTCTTCAGCAAAGTTTTCACATCTTTTTTCCATACCTTCGCCTACTTCATAACGTACCATAGAAATAAGTTCACCACCATTGTTTTTAACATAAGTAGCAACACTTACATCTCCATCTTTAATAAACACTTGTTCTGCAAGACAAATTTCTTTAAAGTATTTTTTAATTCTACCTTCAACCATTTTTTCTGCAATATCAGCAGGTTTACCTTCAGACATCGCAATTTCTTTTTGAACTTCGCGTTCTCTATTTACAACTTCTTCAGGAACATCTGCTTCAAATACATAAAGTGGTTTCATAGCAGCAGCTTGCATTGCAACATCTTTAGCAACATCTTGATTGGCATTCTTAACAACTGTTAAAACAGCAATTTTTCCACCCATATGTAGATAAGCGCCAAAATTTTCGTCATCATTTTTTTCAACTACTTCAATTCTTCTTAAAGATAACTTTTCACCAATCTTAGCAGTCTTAGCTACGATTAAATCAGCGATAGTTCCTTCTTCACAAGATAGTTTTAAAGCTTCTTCTAAAGTTTTAATAGTACTATCTAAAATAGTATTACCAATAGTATCTATCATTCCTGTAAATTCTTCATTCTTGCTAACAAAATCAGTTTCACTATTTACTTCTAATATAACGGCACGATTACCATTTACATAGATATTAGCTAAACCTTCCGCAGCAATACGTGAAGCTTTCTTTTCACTTTTTGCAATACCTTTTTCGCGAAGCCAATCAATAGCCTCATCCATATTTCCATTAGTTTCTGCAAGAGCTTTCTTACAATCCATCATTCCAGCACCAGTTTTTTCACGTAAATCTTTTACCATACTTGCTGTAACTTCCATTTTTCTTCCTCCTTAAATATCATTATTATATTAAAATTGAATAATTATTTTAAATTTTCAATTAATTCATCTTTTTTCATAGTTGAATAACCTTTAACACCTTTTTCTTTAGCCATAGCTTTAAGTTCTGTTAAAGTCATTTCACTATAATCTGTAGTTTTTTCTTCTTTAGTTTCTTTCTTAATTTCGCGTTTTTCTACAGTTTTTTCATTTTTAGGAGCTTTTTCTTCAGTCTTCACTAAATCTTCCATAGTTTTAGATTCTGTTTTAGCTTTTTTATCTTCTTCAGTAACATAATCAACCATTTCTAAATTACGAGCTTCACAAATAGCATTATTAAGTACTCCAAGTAATACTTTAACACTTCTAACTGCATCATCATTACCAGGAACAACAAAATCAACATCATCTGGATCACAATTAGTATCTACAATACCAAATACTGGAATACGAAGTTTACGAGCTTCTCTAATCGCATTAATTTCTTTTTTAGGATCAACAATAATTAAAGCATTAGGTAATTTACTCATATCACGGATACCAGCTAAAATTTTATTTAATTTTTCATATTCTTTTTTTAGTCCAATAACTTCTTTTTTAGGTAAAAGATCAAATTTACCTTCTTTTTCCATATTTTCGATTTCTTCTAATCTTCTAATTCTTCTTCTAATAGTTCTAAAATTAGTTAAAGTTCCACCTAACCAACGTTCAGTAACATAATAAGAATTACTACGATTAGCTTCTTCTTGAGAAACTTCTTGAGCTTGTTTCTTAGTTCCCACAAACAAGAAAGTTCCTCCATTATCAGCGATAGCTTTTACTTGAGTGTAAGCTTCCTCTAATTTTTTTGTAGTTTTTTCTAGGTCGATAATATAAATATCTTCTCTAGTTCCAAAAATGTATTCTTTCATCTTTGGATTCCATCTTTTAGTTTGATGTCCAAAATGAACACCTGCTTCTAATAAATAACTCATAGAAACAACTGACATATAAATCATCCATCCTTTCGTTTTTACCTCTTTTTGTTTTCAAGCATTTAACTCCACCCCTCTTCGCGGCACTAGGACTTAAACTAAACAAAAATGTGTATTTGCAATTTATTTGCCGATATTATTATATTATAAAGTATATGAAAAAACAAGTAAAACTTATTACAAATTTAAAATAAAATTTATCAATAAAAGATAATTTTTTCCTCATCGTAATACTTTAAAATCTCTTTTTTAACCTTTTTCTTTAATTTTTTATTTTACTAAAAATAAATATAAGAACATTTCCAATAACTATTAATAAGTCATTATATATATAACTAATAACTTTATACAACTCCATTTATAGCAAATAATTAAATTTTTTTGTTATCATCAGCAATGCATGTGCCATATAGTTATCACTCCATTAGAAAAATCACTTTTCTTAAAGTTTAAATAAATATTTAATTATTTAACTAAAAATGTTAAAATAAAATAGTGATTTATATGAAAAAAATTCTTATTAAATTAATTAAACTTTATCAAATACTCCCACTTCATAGTCATAGCGCATGCAAATACTATCCAACATGTAGTAACTATGCTATCGAAGCTATAAGTATCCATGGCAGTATAAAAGGAACATACTTAACAATAAAAAGACTTTTAAGATGTAATCCTTTTAATAAAAAAAGTGGTATAGACCTTGTACCACCTAAAAACAAATAAATATTATAACTAAAACTATTATTAAAACTAAACTTATAATATATTTAATTTTATTTTTAAATTTTAATTTTTTAATTATTATATCCATATCTTGAATTGATGTATC
>CANDSI010000027.1 GCA_947388575.1 uncultured Mycoplasma sp. | reverse complement strand
TTTTTATCAACTACTTATATTATATTATAATTTTAACATAAATAAAATAATAACATTTCTGTTCTAATCATAATCATCATTTATACTATCTATAAACTCTATTTGCTCATCTACTACACTTCTTAAGCGTTTTTTAAATATTACTACTCTTCTTTTTAATATCTCGGCATCATTTTCAATTTTATCTGCTTTTAATAAAGCATCATTTACAATTCTTGAGGCATTTCTTTTGGCATCTTCTAAAACGCCTTTAGCTTCATCTCTTGCTACACGTTTTATTTGATTAGAGGCATCTTCGGCGATAAATATCGCTCTATTTAATGTATTTTCCATGTTTTTATATTTTTCTAAATCATTTTTAAGTCTTGCTATTTCTTCATCTTGCTTTTTTAATTTAGATAACATACTTTCATATTCACTCGTTACCTCATTAACAAAATTGTTGACTTCAAGTTTATTATAACCATTTAGGCTTACATTAAACTTTCTCAAAAACTGACCACCTCGATCACTTAACTCTTTTTATTTTACCATTCTTCTTCTGTTTCTACTTTATTTTTTTCTGTTTCATCAGAAATTTTACCTTGAACATTAACATTTTTAGGTGTACATAAATATATTCCTACACCTATTTTTTGCATTGTTCCACCAATAGCATATATACATCCACTTAGAAAATCAATTATCCTTTTAGCTTGGTCAGATGTTACTCTTTTTAAATTTACTACTACACTATTTCGCGCTTTTAAATGGTCAGCGATAGCTTGTGATTCAGAGTATGCTCTTGGTTCTAAAAGTATCATTTTATTACCAGTTTTGTCTGCTTCTTTTACAGCTTCTTCTTCACTAATACTATAAAATTCATCTTCTGTTCCCATTAATGTTTCATCATCTTCTGGATCTTTAAATAATTTTCCTAATAGAGCCATATATATTCCTCCTATTTTTACTATTTAATTCTATCAAATATTTGATAAATTTGCAAGTTTAAAAAAAGCAAAAGTTACGATTATAGATATTCCATAATTCGAACATCTTTTGCTAATTTTTCTATTAATGAAGCTGGTTCATATTTACTAAATATGTCAACAAAGTTACTATTATCCATTAAAAACATATCGTGATAATTAATGAATATTTCTGATAAATTTGTAACTCCAATACCATTTAAATATTCTAGATTTTTAGTTACTAATTTCTTATGCGCTTCTAATTCTTTAATTAGAGCACTTGTTGAATTTTCTTTTAATGCTTCAATATCTTTTTTCTCAAAACCAAATTTTTCGAGGAACTTCATTATCTTACTTTCCTTTCTTCATCTGGAAAAGCCCCTAAAACCAAATTTGCTATACGATCTTTATCAAGACCAACATATGTTTCTAAACCATCAAACATTACACTTTCAATCATTTCTCTTGGTTCAATTCCCCACTTTAATTCTTGACGGAGAATTGCTTCAGCTGCTTTACTAATTGCATTATTTACAACAGTAGCTAAAACTGTATCCATTGGATTAGCTAAAACTAAATAATTTAACTTTTCAACGATTTCATTATATACTTGTCTATCTTCTGGTGTCATTTCTGCTAATCTATCACTATAAACTGTTTCTACTGTATGTGCATTAATTGGCGCTGCAGTAGGCTCATTCGCTCCATAACTATGCATATCAATATTTTCTGCTGTTGTCGTTTTAATATTTGTGTGCGTTCCATTTGCCACAGTAACTGTACTAGCTTCGGCCTTGTACTCGTGTGTTCGCATCTCGTTTTTTACAAGAAAATCAGCAAAAGTATTGTCTGAGTTTAAATATGGCTGTCCTTTTTGAACACATTCTACTAATCTTTTCATAAATGTGCTTTTAAAAGTTCTAATTTGAATATTTTTAGGATTTGCTTTAATTACATCTAACATTCCTAATTCTTCATATCTTTTTAAATTTCCTCTTACTTCTGCTAATTCTTTTTCATTTAAGGTAAATCCTTTTAAAAATGCGCCTGGACATTCAGTTTTTAAATCAATACCATATTCTAAAAAAAGACTTAAAACATTTTTTGGAATAGTTGCTATTACTCTATTAGCATCAAATTTTGGTGCTTCTACTCCATCTGCTAATTTTAATCTCAAATCTCTACTAAATATATATTCCATTTTATAAACCTCCCTAATATGCCATTAATGGCACTTTCTTTGGATCTAATCCACTATTTTGTAATAATATAATTGCTTTATCTAAATTACGATAATCATATTTTGTTAGTACTGTTGGATTTAAATAAATATCTAAAGCACTCTTACCAATTCTTAATAATCTATCAACTTTTGCTTCTAATTCTCTATCATATAATAAGTTAATATGATCTACAAAAATATCTAAACTTAAATCATTGTTTTTAAATATTCCAACATTACGACGAATAACTTTTTCATTGAAGTGTTCTAATACTTCTTCTAAATCACGAGTGGTATAGTCTAAGTAATCAAGACCAATTTCGTTAAATAAATCCATTAAATCTTCTTTATCAAAAGCCTTTGCCTCAGTTTCTACTGGTGTAGGTTCTGGTTTAGCCTCTACTTCAACATCTTTTGTCTCTTCTTTTATTTCGACTTTTTCTTCTACTGAAACAGCTGGTGATTCTTCTTCTACTTCAACTTTTTCAGGCTCAACATTATTTTTTGCTTCTTGCATTACTTCACTGATACTTCTTTTTTCAGCTTCCTTTAACTTAGCATCATAATCATATAGTGCATCTTCAGGGAACATTAATATTTTAGCAGCTTCTCTTGTTTCTTCTTCACTAAAATCAAATTGTTCTAAAAGTGCAGTGATTGAATCTCTTGTGATATTTATATTTCCATTTAAAGCTAATTCAAAATATTCATTTAATTTAGCTTGGTTAGCAACAGCAGCATCTCTTCTTATTCCTATTTCTTCAATTTCGGTAATAGCAGAATTCATTTCTTCCTCAACTCTTACTAAATTTTCTTGACTTTCTTTTATATCATCATTTACTTTATCAATTGTACCTGGTAAAGTATCATTTAATTTTTTAGTTAGAGCTTCAGGATCAAAATTGATTTCTAATCTTTCAATAACAGTAGCAAAATCATTTTTATCTATATTGCTTAATACATCTGCTAATTTTTTTCCTTGTTCACTTAAATTTTTGCTATCACGTTCTAATCCTGCTATTTTATCTTGTAAGGAACTTTTTTCTTCTGTTGTTCTTACTCTTGTTGCTTCTGCTTTTGCTTCACTGCTAGCCATTTCTTTAAAAATCACACTATCTTCACCGCGTAAGTTATATAATTTATCAAGAAGTCTTGTTACTTCTGGAGATAATATTTTCATAAATCGTCCACTCCTTATTCTACATATTAGTATAACAAAGAAAATTTAAAATGTAAATACTCAATGTAAAGATTTTTTTCTAATAAAAATGACTTTATTTAAGTTGCTTTATTTCACTATTAAAAATTTTAAATTAAGACTAATTATTAATTTAAAACTCTAATCAATCTTCTAGATTACTTATACTATTATTTTAACAATATATTTTTTAAAGAATATAATACATTGTAATGTTTTTTGAGAGGAGAGATTTTTTTGAAAAAGAAAATTATTACATTTTTAAGCTTAATTACATTATTACTTGCTACTATAGGTTTATATTTTGTTTTTACTAAAACAAATAAAAATGATGATGGTAAAAAACTTACAAAAATTAAACTAGCTGAAGTTACTCATAGTGCTTTTTATGCTCCTTTATATGTAGCAATGGAAAATGGCTACTTTAAAGATCTAGGCATCGATTTAGAAGTTATCTTAACACCTGGTGCTGATAAAGTAAGTGCAGCAGTTCTTTCTAATACTGTTGATATTGGTTTTGCTGGTACTGAATCAGCAATATATGTTTATCAAGGTGGTGAAGAAGACTATCTTGTAACTTTTGCAGGTCTTACTAAAAGAGATGGACAATTTATTTTAGCTCGTGATTGCTCTAAAGAATTTAATTTAGAAGATTTATACGGAAAAGAAATACTTGTTGGTCGTACTGGTGGTATGCCAGCACTAAACTTCTTAAATGCTATGAAAAATAGTAATATTGATATATCTAAAATTAATGTTAACTACGCTGTTGATTTTGCTTCTTTATCAGGTTCATTTATTGGTGGTATGGGAGACTTCGTAGATTTATTTGAACCTACTGCTACAAGTGTTGTAAAAAATAGTAAGGCTTGTATTGTTGAATCGATTGGTAAATTATCTGGTGAAATGCCTTATACTGCTTTTTATGCTCGTAAAAGTTTCTTAAATAAAAATAATGAAACTTTAAAAGATTTTACTAATGCTATAAATAAAGGACTTGAATTTGTTAAAAATAATGATGCTAAAACTATTGCTAAAGTTATATTACCTGAGTTTCCAGATATTAGTTTAGAAGATTTAACTGTAATAGTTGATAATTATAAGAAATATGATTCTTGGCTTAGTGATCCTTTTATTAATGAACAAAGTTTTAATAACTTACAAGATATTTTAGAAGATAATAAGTTAATTGATAAACGTATGCCTTATAGTAAACTAATTAATAATTTATATGAAAAATAAACTTCTTAGTGTTAAAAATATTTCTAAAGTTTATTATTCAGGTAAAAAGGAAGTAAATGCTATAAGTGATATAACCTTTGATTTGTTTCAAGGAGAATTTATTTCAATCGTAGGACCTAGTGGTTGTGGTAAATCCACCCTACTTAATATCCTTACTAATATGGATACTAAAACTACTGGTGATATTAAATTTCTTAAAAGTAATCTAAAACTTGGATATATGCTTCAAAGTGATTCACTTCTTTCATGGCGAACTGTATTTGATAATGCTTGTATCGCTCTTGAAATAACTCATACTAAAACTAAAGATAATATGGATTATGTAAATAATTTACTCGATACTTATGGCCTTGGAGATTTTAAAGATAAATATCCTGATGAACTTTCAGGTGGTATGAGACAACGAGTAGCCCTAATTCGTACTCTTGCTTTAAAACCTGATATCTTAATTCTTGATGAACCTTTTAGTAAACTTGATTATCAATCTCGTCTTAGTGTTAGTGATGATGTTTATAAAATTCTTAAAAATGAAGGTAAAACTGCTATTATGGTAACTCATGATTTGGCAGAAGCTATAAGTATTAGCTCTAGAGTTATTGTCTTATCTTCTAGACCTTGCCAAATCAAAAATATTTATCCAATTAAAAGAGAAATAGATTTAACTCCTATCGAAAATAGAAAAGATAAAAATTTTAGTAAGTATTATGACCTTATTTGGAAGGACTTACAATATGAGTAAAGAACATAAACTTTATTTAAAAAAAATTAAATTAGAAAAAATCTTGGTTTTATTCTTACAAATATTTATTTTAGTGACTTTTCTTATTACTTGGGAAGTTCTTAGTAATTTAAAAATTATTAATCCCTTTATCTTTTCTTCTCCTTCTAAAGTAATTGTTACGATTAAAAATCTATTTCTAAATTATAATCTAATTCATCATATTTTTACCACTATTTATGAAACTTTAATTGCTTTTACCATGGGAATTACTCTTAGTTTTATTATTGCTATTCTACTTTATGAATTTAAAATTTTAAATAAAGTAATTGACCCCTACCTTACTTTAATTAATAGTTTACCTAAAGTAGCCCTTGGCCCTTTAATAATTATTATTGTAGGCGCTAATACTAAATCTATTATTGTTATGGCTCTTCTTATTAATTTGATTGTAGGTATTATTTCTATTTATAATGGCTTTAATAATATAGATTCGGATTTAATAAAACTTTTTAAAACTTTTAAAGCTTCTAAACTCGATACTTTATTTAAACTTACGATTCCTGCAACTTATAAAACTATTATTTCTAGTTTAAAACTTAATATTTCTATGACTCTAATAGGGAGCTAAGACATATGTAGAGAAAACTCTATATTTTTTATGTTAGCTTTCACTAACATTCCAATATATCTTTAGCGACGCACCATCTACAACTATTTTATCTAGTAATTGTTCTACGACATTTCTTTTTTCTTTAAATTCCATGCCCGTCCAAACACTTTCTAGATTTTTAATTTTATCATAAGTTTTTGTTGCTCTTTCTTTTTCTTTTATATTTTCTAGCTCTTTTTTTATATCAGACTTTTCACTTGTTAATTTAGCGAGTTCTTTTTTTACTTCTTCATTTGCTATATTATCTGAAAGTAACTGAATCAAGTTTTCAATTTTTTTCTGTGTCTTATCCAGTCTTACATTAAGTTCATCAACAAGATTTGTTTTAGATAAATCAAAAGTATCTCTAAATAATTCTTCATTTAAAGACATTGCAAATAATTGTTCTAAGAAGTTATCCTCAACTTCAAAACTATCAAGTCTTATATTATTACAATTCGGATCTTTGATTAATTTTGGTTTACTCTTTTGTTGGGAATAGCAATAACAAATAATTCTTTGTCCCCATTTTTGATAACGGTACTTTGCTCCACAATTACCACAATATATCTTACCTGATAACAAGTAGTGACTTGCATGTTGATTTTTGCTTCTTTGTTTTTCTATTGTTTGTAATTGTTGATATTCTTCTTCACTAATTATTGCCTCATGTTTGCCATCATAAAGTTCACCTTTAAATGGAATCTTCCCTAAATTAGTTTTAGAACTTAATATTCCTTGAATCCATGATTCATCATATCCTGTTACTTTAGAAAGTTCATTATAACTATATCCTTGAAGTCTTAATGTTTTCATTAAATCAAAGATGACTTTTCTTTCACCATTAACAACTAACATACCTGCTTCTTTGTCGTAATCATAAGCGAAAGGAGTTTTACCGCCACCACGCCAATAACCATTTTCAGCTCGCTTTTTAAGACCTATTCTAGTACGCTCTAAAATAGTTTCTCTTTCTAATTGAGCAAATACTGATAATATTCCAATCATTGCCTTACCAAATGGAGTAGTCGTATCAAAACTTTCTCTAACAGAGATAAAACCAACTTCATTATTATTAAATACTTCTTCAATTAAATATAAAGTATCTTTTTGACTACGAGATAATCTATCTAGTTTGAAAACTAAAACTGTATCAATTTTTCCATCTTCACAGTCTTTTATTAACTTCCCAATTGCAGGTCTTTCTAAGTTCTTACCACTAAATCCTGGATCAGCATATAATTCATAATCGGACCATCCTTGACTTTTTAAGTAACCTTCTAATGATTCTATTTGAGCTTCTATTGAATAACCATCAACTTGAGCATCTGTTGATACACGAACATAAAGAGCTTTAATTTTTTTTACTTCTGCTTTTATAGTATTAATATTTTTTCCTCCTTCTTTTATAAAAGCATTTTTTGTAAAAAAACTTGCAACTACATAATACCATTTTTATACAAAAAATGAAATACTTATAAATTATTACACTTCTTTTAAATACTTCTTTAGTAATGTGTATATTAATGCCTGATTTAAAATTATTTTTTTAGGTTCAATTTTATTTTCATTCTTATCATAATTCTCAACAGTTAAATGCATATAAACAGCTCCCTCTCTAAATTATATTTTTAAGCCACAAGACTGATTACATCAAAAAAAGACTAATTAGAAATTCTACTTTCTAACGAGTCTTTATAGGTTTCTAAATACTCAATATACTTCGTTCTAAAATACTTTTCATTTAACCATTTAACACCAATAGCAGAAACATAAACCTTTCCATACTTAATGAATTTAAGTGGATAAGGAAAATGTTTCTGCATTCTATTTGTTGCTACCCCTATGGCATTTTTTGTTTTGTTAAAATGAGTTCTTAAATATTTTAATGGTAGATCACAATATTCTAGTCTTTCATGCGGAATTTTCAAATAGTCTTCTAGCACTTCAATATACCTTTCAAGAAAATTAATTTTTAAGTCTTTTGAATTACCTTCTTTGAATTCTACTTCTATAAACCAAATTAGACATTCTACGGATACAGAAGTAATAGTAGATCCGTCTACTGTTGACTTTCGAGAACAAAACGCACTCCACCATTTGGAACGCCTTTTTATTTTTTTCATAATTTCAAAATGTTCTTGATATGAAAATGAGAGTTTCTTACAAAGAAACCAATACGAATCAACATACAATTTTCCCATGAAAATGCCTCCTTTTCTTTAAAATTTGGGGTTACTGAAATTGGTCTTTTTTACTACTTAAACTATCAAGCATGGTGTCTACACACCCAATACTCGTTAGGGCATATCCCTAAGACCCTCTATTAGTCTCCGACAGTTTAGAGATTTTTTCAAAATCAATTATTAAATTTTCAAAAAATAATCAATACTATTACTAATTTATATGAAAAACTTTTCTTATAACTTTATGTTTTATTTATAAAATTCACTCTCCTTTCTTTTTAAAAACATAAAAAAGGACATGAAAAAAAGAGAGACAATATATCTCCCTAAAGTCCAATTTTATATTTTTAATCTACCTATATCAGTTCATATTGAACTAGATATTAAAACAATTATATAGGTCAACATAGAAGACTTAGGTAAAAATTTATAACTAAAATGCTTATTTTTACCAAAGAAAAAACCTGCGAAATTCACAAGTTTTTACCTTATCTTCTAATTGTCCTATATTACCATAATAGCACATTTTTTTAGGACATGCAATGGCCACTTTTTGAAAATGCTAATACTAAAATGGTATCAATCCCTTATAAACAAAGGGAAAAAATAGATAAAAAAATTTTTTAAAAATTTTTAATATAAATCAATTTTTATATAAAACTTCACTAAATGATTTATACATTATAAAAGAGAGAAATCTAGTTAAATTTTTCTCTCTGATTATAATTTATCTATATTACCATAATAACACAATTTAAGCGGAAGGTAAACGGAAAATTAAAAATTTATGATGCTTGTTTTTCCCTTTATTTATAAAGCTTTGTGAGAATTTCAAAAAAGTTATTTTTTTCAATTTTTAAAAAAGCAAAAAATACTTTTTTTCTTCTGATTTAAATTTGTAAATGTTCTTTCCAAAATTCATCAGGATTTTGATAAACTATTTCATCTACCAAATAATGATTTTTATATAATAAATATAAATACAATATGACTAGATTCAAACCTAACTTTTTTATTATTTCCTTGATTGATAAT
>CANDSI010000026.1 GCA_947388575.1 uncultured Mycoplasma sp. | reverse complement strand
AATGATAAAAAAGAATGTTTCTTATTAGATGGTTTACTTAAATGTGCAGATTGTGGCCATAATATTAGTATTAAAGCAAGACGTGCTAATGGGAAATCCACCACGGTATGTAATTATTATAGGAAATATAAAGTTAATTATAGATTATGTACTAATCATGGATTTGATTATGATACTTTAGAAAATGGTATTATTAATATTATTAAATCAGTAACAAAATCGTTGCAATTAGAACAAATAGAAAAAGTAGTTCAAAAAGAATGTAATGAAAATTCAACTATTGAAAGTATAAAAAATAATATTAGTAAATTAGAGCTAGAAATCAGCAAATTAAAAAATAGTTTAGATAATATGTATATGGATAAATTGCAAAATAAGGTAACAGATGAAATGTATGAACGAGTAAATTTAAAAATATCAAAAGATATTGAAGCAAAAGAAGTTAAATTAAAGGAAACAAAAGAATATTTAAATGAAGTAGAAAACAGTGGTAAAACCGCTGAGGATTTAAAAACATTAGTAGATGAGTTTGTTAAGGTTGAATATCCAACAAGAGATCTAATGTTAAAACTAATTAACAATATTTCAATTCACGAAGATGGAAATATTGATGTTCATTTCAACTTTAAAGAGTTGAATATTATTTATGAATCTTGTGGTGCATAGTGAATGCAATCAGAAGGCATAGCAACTTTTATGAGTTCATATAAAGATATGTCTATGGGAATTAAATTAGCTTTAGCTATTGCTTTTCATAATATTCCAGAAGGTATTAGTATTGCTGTTCCTATTTATTATGCAACTAACTCTAAAAGGGAGGCTCTTTTTAAAACCTTGCTGTCAGGTGTAGCTGAACCTATAGGTGCTTTACTTGCTTATATATTTCTTAGTAAATTTATTACTGATAGTTTAATTAGTTTAATCCTTTTATTAGTTGGTGGAATTATGATTACTCTTGCTATAGAAGGCATTTTGCCAAAAGCTAAAAAATACAATTTGAATAAGTATTTGTATCTAGGAATGTTTGTTGGCTTAAGCTTAATACTATTTAATTATTTTATATTTTAAATAATTTAAAAATACAATAAGTATTAGAAGTACAAAAATATAATTGCTTCAGTGTTTTCGCGAAGTCGAAGTTAACATAATATATATTTTGCGAAATGTTATTTCTTGATAAAAATTAATTTTTATTACAAAGATCTCATTGTAATTAATAAATATTATACATAATAAACCTCAATAATTTGTCTCAAATTTATATAAAAATTTTTTTACTAAATCATTATCATTATATAAAAATTTTTTCATACGTCTATAACCTTATTTATATTTATAATATGGTTATTAATACGCGCGTATATCTTTATTTATATATTTAATAAGGTTATATATTATAAGCCATATTTTAACTATATTTTTTTAGATTAGATAGTAACGGAAGGGCATTTAAAAATAAAAAGGGGATTCCCCCTCTTATTAATTTAATTCGGTTTTAAACCAATAGTAACTATCATTTTTGCCTTCTTTAAAAGTGTGCTTATATATGGTACCATATTTTTTTATTAATGACATAGTCTCTTTAGTGTTGTTTATATCTATTTTTTTTAATTCTTCACTGCACTCATTATTTTTTTCGCTATTATTTTTAGAATAACAAACATTGTTGCTTATTTTAAGAAAATAATCATATATAATTATTTCTCCATTCGAAGTTTCTATAGCTTTATCTATAATTCTAAAAATGGTAGTATTAGGAATTATAGATAATTTGTAATTCTCAGCTTTACCACAATAATATCTCTCCCCTTCTTTATAACAAGCTTCTTTATCAGATATGTAAAAGCTATCTTTTTCGGTCATTTTAGTTCCATAAATATCTGTGTAAACTTCATTTAAAATATTATTTTCTATTATTTTATAGCTGCATTCACTTTCTTTTTCATCTGTTGTAGCTAATGTTGTTTTTTCTCCTACTTTACATATTTTGTTATCATTTTCATTTTGGATAGTTTCTTTTGTTACTTCTGTAATTATATCTTTAATATTCATGGCATAATAAGCTTTACATAGTCTGTTTTCTATATCTAAATCGCTCTCAGTCATAGTTTTATCATTATATGTAATTAAGCCTCCACATTTGTTTGTGTCAACCTCGCCAAGACTAGCATGTAAATTTTTTATTTTATCGCTGTTAATATCTAATTTCTTTTCTCCTAAAAATACTACAAAAATTAATAATATGATCAAAATTATTACTGATATTATTAATACTAAATTCTTATTTTTCATTTGTTATACTTTACGAGATTGAATTTCAGCTATTTTTTCAAATACTTCAGCAGCATTTTGTTCATTTATTTGATTATATCCAAGCTCTCTTAATGCTTGTATTTTTATAGTATTTAGTTGTTGAGTTCTACTTAATTTTTCTTCGTTTTTTTGTTCAATTTCTTGCACAAATCTTTTGTGACTTTCAGCTAATTTGCTTCGGCTTGCACCACCATTATTATATAGAGTTAAGGCTGAATATAAAATTCCTTCAAATATAAATTGACGTTCTTCATCAAAAACAAATTCGTCAGGACTAATAAAGCCCGTTGTTTTAGACATATATCCTAATATATACTTAATTTCTGGAACATTGTCAATTGATTGTAGCATATGATATAAATAATTCATAGCATTATAATTTTCTTCTTTTTTGTTCTCTTCTAATAACTTTTCTTTAATTAAATAAGTGATGTCAGCGATTAAAGTTTGTTCCGTTTTATTTAAACCTTTCATATCAAAGAAGCTGTCCATATCACTAGAGTTTTTTACTCCTTGATTTAATCTATTTTCTACAGACATTAAATAATCGGTGGTGATTTTTATTCCTTTTATTGTACCTTCATCACCATCTTCAATGTCTAATAATTTTAATAATAGTATTTTTTTCTCTTTGGGCCATTTATTTAGATCTTCTAATTCTAAATAATTATATACCATTTGTCTTGAAACATTTAAATATTTAGCTAATCTAACTTTAGATATACCAAGTTCTTGCAATAATTCACTTAAACTATTCATTTTCATTCTCCTTTTAATGTTTACATTTTAATTATAAGGTAATTAACACTGCTGTGTCAAGTAGTTGTTAATCTTTTGTATTAAAAAGAGATGGCTTTATTAGCATAAATACCAAAGCTTCTCCCCTTCTTTATAAACATCCTTTATAAAGCCACATCCAAGACATTTTTCTTTATCATAAAATACACAAGCTTGCCCTGGAGTTACAGATTTAGCTAGACTAGGATAATTTATTTTAATTTCATTTTCTTTTATATACTCAATTTCAATAGGAATTTCTTCACCACGATAGCGAAACTTAGCAGTGCAATTTTTAGGTAAATCTTCAATTAGATTAATGCTATCTAAGGTACAAGAATCACTATAGAGATATTTACTTTCGCCATAAGCTACATATAAAATGTTTTCTTTTACATTTTTTCCACACACATAATGTCTTTCTAAATCTCCGCTTAAACCTACATTTCTTCTTTGGCCTATAGTGTAATTCATAAGTCCCGTATGTTTACCTATTACTTCTTTTGTTTCAACGTTTACTATATTGCCAGGATTTGGCTTTAAATAGTTTTTAATAAATTCTTGATAATGTCTTTCTCCAATAAAACAAATACCTGTTGAGTCCTTTTTATCAGCAACATTTAACCCTGCTTTTTTTGCTATTTCTCGAATAGTGGGTTTGTCATATTCTCCAATTGGAAATAAAACATTTTCTAATTGCTTTTTTGATACATCTGCTAAAAAGTATGTTTGGTCTTTGTTTTTGTCTAAGGCTTGATACAATGAACCATTTATCATTCGCGCATAATGACCTGTAGCTATATAATCAGCGCCTAATTTCTCGGCTTCTTTCTTAAATAAATCAAATTTTATAAATTTATTGCATAACATATCTGGATTGGGGGTTCTTCCTTTTTTTAATTCTTCTAAAAAGTATGTAAATACATAATCCCAGTATTCTTTTATAAAATCTACTCTGTGCAATTTAATACCTAATATTTCACAAGTTTCTATTGCGTCATTATAATCAGTTTCTTGAGGACAAATATTCTCATTAAAATTAGGATTGCCTAGGGTATCGTTATTAAGCATTGAATCCCAATTGCGCATAAATAATCCTTCAACATCATAGCCTTGTTCTTTTAAAAGAAGAGCTGCAACTGCTGAATCTACTCCACCACTAATACCAACAATAACTTTTTTCATATTACATCACATGTTTATTATATCATATTTTTGACTATAATAAAACTCGAATTTATATTGAATCTTTTATGCTGCCCTTTGATTTATTTTGATTTTTTATATCGTATATTGTTAATGCTATATGATATATATAATAGCTATTAATTTATCTACTTAATTATAAATAAAAATATTGATAATATTTTGTTTCCTATTAAAAAGATTAGAAAATCATTTAATATTAAAAGAAAAGTATATATACTTATTTGCTTTAAATTTTTAAATACTAATGCTTTCTTTTCGTTTTTATCTTTTTTTGCGATTACTATTTTTACCATAGTAATCAATTTTTTAAATATTATTATAAACAGACTTAAATATAAGCCTTTAGTTATAGTAATGTATATAATACTATATACAAAACCATTTAATTTAAAAATATTTGTTAAAGTATAAATGTTAAAAAATATACAAATTCCCTCGTATATAATATTTAGAGGAAATAGTATTAATCCTATTAGAGTTATTGCTGATATGCATAATATTAATAGTGTTAAAAGATGATTCGTTAAGAAGTTTATTTTGTTTGTATTTAGATAACTTTCGATAGATTTTGTATTTTCTAATAAAGTTTCTATATTGAGTTTTTTTATTAAAATTAAACCAATAAAAAAGCCTAAAAATAATAATATTAGTAAAAGTTTAAAATACTTTTTATTATTTTTTAGACTTGTTTTTATTGATTTCATAAAAATCACCAATAAATTATATTGAAAAATGTCCTAAAATATGATAAATTTATTAAGTAAACGAGAAAAGAATGGTGATTTTATGAGTAAGAAAACACAAAAAGTATTTGCTTGGGGAATGTTACTTGTTATGTTAGCAAGTGTTGTAGCAGGAATACTCATGTATGCAATTAACTAATTTAGAGTAGTTCTGAATTAATAAGTAAACTAAATGTTTATTTCTATTTTTTTAAGGTTTAAGGAGTGTAGGTTATATCAGAACTACACTTTTTATTATACTATTATATTAAAAAAAGTCTAGAAAAAGCGTTCGACAAATTCCGACACTTTTTTCATAGGCTATTTATTTAAACTGTTATTTATTAATATATCAATTAGCTCTTTGTAACTGATACCACTGGCAGCAAATAATTTGGGATACATACTAATTTCTGTAAAGCCAGGAATTGTATTTATTTCGTTTAATATTATCTTATAGTCATTGGTTAAAAAGAAATCACATCGACTGTAAGTATGACAATCTAGTATTCTAAAAGCATTCATGGCTGTTTCTTGAATTTTTTTAGATATTTTAGCATCTATCTTAGCAGGAATAATTGTGGCACTTTCACTATTAGTGTACTTAGATGTATAACTATAAAATTCTTCAGCAGATAAAACTTCACCTAAGACAGAAGTGATCAGTTCACCATCTTTTTCTAATACTCCACATTCTATTTCACGACCTTTTATTTCACTTTCAATTAATATACGATGGTCAACTTTTAAGGCAATCTCGATGGCTTCGCCTAAATCTTCTATATCTTTTACTTTAGTTATTCCAAGAGATGAGCCACTATTAGCAGGTTTTACGAATAATGGAAAAGTTAATTTGCTAATAATTATCTCATATAACTCTTTTTTGCTTATTATTTTATCTTTGTATACATATTCGTTGTTATAAACTGAAAAGTAAATGTAAGGGCTTGTTTTTATGTTATTTCTTTCTAATATTTCTTTAGTTAAAATTTTATCCATAGTTATTAAACTGGATGCTGGTGCGTTCCCAATATATGGAATGTTTAAAAAACTTAAAATACTGCTAAAAATTCCATCTTCGCCATTTTTGCCATGAATCATAATGAAAATTAAATCAAATTCTTTTAAGTATTCGAAAGGATTGGTTACTTTTTTTAATTCTTCTGGTAGCTTTCCAAATTGTAAAATATCAATTTCACTTACTTCTTTTTCCCATATATAAAAATTGTTTTTCTTGTCTAAATAAATGGGTATTATTTCATATTTTTCTTTATCTATATTTTTGATAATTGAAGAGGCAGATACCACAGAAACTTCATGTTCGTTAGTTGATCCGCCAAATAATATTCCTATTTTCATTTTATTTCTCCTTTTCTAGTAATAATATTATGGTTACTTTTGCTATTTATAACTAATTAGATTATTTGATTTTTTCGACTATTTCTTTAAATTTCATACTGTTGCTTGCTTTTATTAAATAATTATCATCTTTTTCTTTTATCCTATTTATTAGTAAAACAGCTTGATTTTTATTATCGAAATTGTAGGAGTTTTCTTTTTTGAAACCTAATTTTATAGCCTCTTTATTAATAAAGCTAGATAATTCGCCAATTGTGATTAAAATATCAATATTATTTTTGATTATTAATTTGCCTATGTCACGATGAATACTTTCGCCATAATCTCCTAGTTCTTTAATGTCTCCTAAAACGGCTATTTTACGCCCTTTAAATGTACTTAATACCTCTAAAGCATAATATACAGAATCATAACTGGCATTGTATGTATCATTTATAATGGTTATATTTCCACTATTTATTAATTCCATTCTATCACTTTCTAATGGTATGTTTTTTAACTTTTTAATTATATCTTCTACATTGACTCCAAAATGTTTTCCGATTGCATAGGCAATAATTGAATTATAAACAAAATGTTTTCCTATGACATTTATATCAATTTGATTATTTTCAATTGTAAAATGACTTCCACTTTTGTTATATGTTAGATTTTTAGCCTCAAAATCACTTTTGTTTTCAATTCCATAAGTGCTTATAGATATACTATGTTTATTTTTATTCCAATCGTTTAATAAGTCATTATCATTATTTATAAATAACTTATTTTTTAATCCATCTAATATTTCTAATTTAGCTTTTAAAATGTTTTCTCTACTTCCTAAATTACCTATATGAGCTGTACCAACATTAATTATTACACCTATGTCAGGTTTTAAAAAGCTAGATAGTTGGCTGATTTCACCTGGTTGATTCATTCCTAGCTCTATAACTGCTATTTCTTCATCTTTAACTCTAAGTAAAGTTAAAGCTAACCCTATTAATGTGTTTAAATTGCCGTTAGTTTTTAATACTTTATACTTAGCTGATAAAACATCTGCGATAATGTTTTTTGTGCTAGTTTTACCTACACTTCCAGTTATAGCAATAATTGGAATTTTTAATTTATCACGTATTGGCTTGGATAATTCAACTAAAAAATTTTCAACATCTTCTATAATTAAAAGGTTTCGATCATTATATGCTTTTTTTATCTCTTCTGATATTGATATGTCTTTAGATAAAATACATGTCTTGGCTCCTTTTTTTAAGGCTTCTTCATAATAATCGTTACCATCAAAATTATCTCCTTTAATTCCAATAAAAACGTCCCCATCTTTAACTATTCTTGAATCTTTACTAAAATAATTAAAATCTACAGTATCGTCTGGATTACCGAATATTAAACTAGCATTACTGATTCCTATCATATCTTTTATTTTTAACATATTAATCATTCCTTTATTAAATTATATCATTTAATTTAATTTGTATATATTAAAATAATGATTTTAGGCATTTATTAGACAAAAAAAGAAGATAATTAATTGCTTATCTTCAAAAATATCAAAAAATAAATTTATGTGTTAATCATAAGTTAATGAAGACATTATATGGGAAAAGTTCTATTGAATTCTGCTTTTTTAAAATAATTCATCATATATTTCTATAAAATTCTTTATTAGTTTTATTTCTAATTTTTCTTTTATCTCTTCTGGTATTTCTTCTAAATCCAATTCATTTGCTAGGGGCATATATATTGTTTTTATATTATTTTTATATGCTCCAATTATTTTTTCTTTAATGCCCCCTACTTTTAATACCTCACCATTTAAAGATATTTCGCCTGTAAATGCAATATTATTTGGTATTTTTTTGCCACTTATGAGACTTAGAATACTAGTTATTACAGCTAATCCTGAACTTGGACCATCTTTTTTAATTGCCCCTTCTAAAAAATGAATATGTAAATCTTTAATATTGAAAAAGAAATCGTCTATTTTAAATTTTTTTAAATTGGATTTAATATAACTTAAACTGACTTTTGTTGATTCTTCCATGGTTTTACCTAACATTCCTGTTATAGTAAAATTCCCTTTGCCTTCAAATATGCAGGTTTCAATTGGCATTATAACTCCGCCAAAGGGCGTTACCCCAAGGCCATTGACTCTGCCTGTATATTCATGTTTTTTGTTTTCTAATTTTAAATATTTTGGTATCCCTAAATAATCTTTAAGTCTTACTTTACTTATTTTAGTGCGATCATTGATACGGCCTAATACTACTAATTTGCGTATAACTTTTTCTAAAGCACGATATAGTTCTCTTACACCAGCTTCTTTTGTATATGCTTCAATTAAGAAAGCTAACATATCATCACTCATAGTAATTATTTTGGTATCTATTTTGTTTTCTTCTAATATTTTAGGTATTAAATAGCGGTTAGCTATGTCAATTTTCTCGATATCTGTATAACTCGATAATTCAATGATTTCTAATCTATCTTTTAAAGCGGGAGGTATACCATCAATGCTATTGGCTGTTAAAATAAAAAATACTTTAGATAAATCGAATGGTTCCTCTATATAATTATCAATGAACTCATTATTTTGCTCTTTATCTAATATGTCGAGTAAAACTCCAGTTGGATCATCTTTATGGTTAATAGTTATTTTGTCTATTTCGTCAATTAAAAATACTGGGTTCTTACTTTCGCACTTTCTTAAACCTTGAATTATTTTACCTGGAATTGATCCCATATAAGTTCTTCTATGTCCTATTAATTCTGAAGAATCATTTAGCCCTCCAACACTTATTTTATAAAACTTTCTGTTTAAAGCACTAGCTATGCTTTTAGCAATACTAGTTTTTCCTACTCCTGGTGGGCCTACTAAACATATGATAGGACTTTTGATATCATTATTATTGTTTTTTAAGGCTACATATTCTAAAATTCGATCTTTAACATCTTGTAAACCATAATGATTTTTTTCTAATTTTTCTTTGATATCTTCGATGTTGTTATTTTCGAAACTGCTTTTATTCCATGGCAGATTTAATATCCAATCTAAATAGTTTTTTATCATAGCATTTTCAGGAGATATATCGCTTGTATAGCTAAGTTTTCTTATCTCATTTAATACTTTATTGTGACTGCTTTTATTTAAGTTTAATTTATCAAGTTTATTAATATATTCGTTTTCACTATTACTACTATCTAAGCCTAATTCTTTTTC
>CANDSI010000025.1 GCA_947388575.1 uncultured Mycoplasma sp. | reverse complement strand
TAATATCTTCAAATTTTTTCATTTTTAAGTCCTCTTTCTAAAAATATGTACTTACCAATTATGGGGTATGTAAATTTATTGTTTAACTTACTACAATAATAGTAAGTCTTAAAAATGATGTGATGATTATAAAGTTGCAAAAAAGTGCCAGAGACATTCTAGCTGATAGCATTACCTATTATAGATTACAAAATGGTTGGAGCCAAGAAAAGATTTGACTTTAAATGCGCTTTTGATGTAGAATTATAATATAATTAAATTGATGCGGTTGAAAATTTAAATTAAAAAAGGTTAGTAACTAAATAATTACTAACTTTTTTCATTCCATCTTCTTGAATGTTCAACCTTTTCCCAATTAACTTCTTTTTTAAATAATGCTCTTAGAGCACAAGGAACATAAGTAACAAAGAATAGGGGACTAAATAAACAAGTTTTTATCTTCATATTTTTGTTTAAGTTTATATTTTTATCTTTATAAAGAACAAAAAAAGTCATCATTGAAAATAAGAAATAAGCTAAGAAAAATATTAAAAAGATTTTAAATAAAGACCATAATATAAATTTATGTAATACTATATTAATTATTTGTTGTACTATATAAAGAATTGCACCTACTATTATTAAAATATAAGGTTTCATACCCGTTATCTCTGTAATTAAAGAACCAAAGTTAGGATTACTATTTAAAACTTTTCTAAACTTAGGAATATATTCTTTTCTAACATTAAAATAACCTTTAATCCAACGAACTCTTTGATTTATAGTATTTTTATATTTAATAGGTTGCTCATCATAAAATATTGCTTTTTTATTATAAGTACTAGTAAGACTATTTAAAATAGAATATAAAGTAAGTTCATAATCTTCTGTTAAAGAGTGAAAAGGAAAATCATTCCATTTTTTTATTAGATCACCCGCTATGAATAAACCAGTACCAGAGAGAGTAACATTTCTAGATTGTTTACTTTTCGTTTCATTTCCATTAGAATTTAAAAATTGAAAAGTAATACCAGAACAAGCACTAATAATAGAATCATTCCCATTTTTTAAATTTCTATAACTAGTAACAATATCGTATCCATCCATATAGGAATTATTCATTTCTTTAACAAAATCTTTATCTAAAACATTATCAGCATCACATATAAAATATGCATCATAATAAATATTTTTTGAAATAAGGTCTTTAACTATTTCTTGAAGAGCATAACCTTTACTTTTTAAATTTAGATTTTTTCTTATAAAAATAGTAGCGCCATATTTTTTAGCAATAGAAATAGTAGGGTCATCATTAGATTCAACTATGATATAAACGTTTTTCATATATATTTTAAAAGATTGTTTTGAAATGCTTATAAGTAAATCTTCAATAACTTTTGATTCATCGCGCGCAGGAATTAAGAAACAAATATTTTCCATTTCTGGTCTTTTTGTTTTAGGAAGATTTTTATTAAATCTAGCCAAAAAAGCAGTACTAAAAAGCCATAGTAAACCAAGAATAATAAGAAAAACACTAACAACTTCAAACATAATACTTAATCCTCAAAACTCATATTAACATATATCTTTTTTAAAAATTCATCTGTATAAACTTTATCATAAAATTCACCAATAAAAGTTAGAGGTTCATATCCTTTATGACGTAAAACTTGTCTTGCAAGTGCAGTAAAAGAAATAAGCATATCGAAACTTAAAAAAATAACAAAAAACTTAACTAATAAATCGCCAATTTTTTTAGGAATAGACTCTATTTTTTTAGATACCCAAGGAAGAACAAAGTGAATTAAAAGCATCATCGCAAATCCCCAGAATATCATATAAGAAATTGAAGTACGACCATTAATATTAAGTATTTGGTCGCTATAATCCCAAGATTTAGCGCCCAAGACAAATTCTAATAAAAAGCTTGCAACATATTCAATTAAACCACCAAGTATTGCTCCATAAATAAAAGTTTTATAAGGATGTCTTTTTTTTCTACCTAAAATAATCACTATTATCACAATACCAAAACCATATAAAGGATTAAAAGGTCCGTAAATTACACCACGATGGTCTCGCAAACTAAAAGTACCATATTTAATTAAACGTTTAACAATACCAAGAACATTTTCCCAAACAACACCAAGAAAACTTCCTAAAGTAAAGAGAAGTACTAATTTAGAGAAACAAAGTCCTTTAGCAAAAGGTTTATTATCACTATAAATCCAATTTTTAATTTTATTAATCATAATAATCTATCCTTATAATCAATTATAACAATAATAAAAGAAATAGTAAATTAAAAAAACATAACTATAATAAGCAAAATTAAAAATCTGAAATAAAAAAGTAAAATAAAAGGATTTAAATAATAAAAAAATATGAACTTATTTATTCATATTTTTAACATATTCGACAATAACATCAGCAGTTTTTTGAGGACTAATTGAGGAATTAATACATAAATCATAATTATCAACATCTCCCCAAGTTTTATTTGAAATAGAGTGATAATAATTAGAACGAGCTTTATCAGACTTTTTAATACTTTTACGCGCTTGTTCTTTTGTATCGCCATACATTTCCATTACTTTAGAAATTCTATAATCATTATCAGCATAAATAAAAATATTAATTACATTATCATATTTACGAGTAACATAATCAGCAGCACGACCTACAATTACACAAGAACCATTATCAGCAATTTTTTTAATAATTTTATCTTGAGCTTTAATAGCTTCCTTAACAGGAGTTGTACTAACATATAAATCATACATAAATTTAGGTGCATTTTCATTTAATTCAGAGACATATTCTTTAGATAAACCAGATTCTTCAGCAGCAAGTGCCGTAAGTTCTTTATAATAATAAGGAATATTAAGCTTTTTAGCTACTAATTCACCAATATATTTTCCTTGACTACCATGTTGTCTACTAATTGTAATTATGACACCAGGTTTACTAGGTTTTATTACAGCTTTAGAAGTTTCCATATCTTTCGCATCATCTAAAGATTTAAAGAATGATACTAAAGCAGGAATAGTAACGATTAAACCAATTATATCAGCGATAGGCGCTGCCCATAAAACACCTTTAATACCCATAAATTTTGGTAGTATCAAAGCTAGAGGAGCAAAGCACACTAAATCACGAGTTAAAGAAACAACAATAGCTTTTACAGGTTTTCCAACCGCTTGAAAAAATATCGAAGTCATTTTTACAAAGCAAGTTAGAGTAACTAAAGAAAGAAATATTCTAAAACATAGTTCTGCAAATTCATTATATAAGGCTGATTCAGAACCAAATATATTAATAACTAGCATAGGGCATATTTGAAATATTAAGGTAGCAACAATTCCTACAAGAATAGTAAGACGAGCTATAATTTTATAAGTTTCTTTTACCCTAGACATTTTTTTAGCACCATAATTATAACCTAATATTGGTTGTCCACCAACAATTATACCAACTACGATATTTATAACAATCGAAAATACTTTCATAGTAATACCTAAAGATGCAATTGGAATATCAGGGCCATACTTACTAGAAGCGCCATATTTAACTAACATTAAATTACAAACTAAGCTAATAACAACGATAGCCATTTGAGTAATAAAAGTTGAAATACCAAGTTTAACAACATTATTAAATACTTTAAAATCTAATTTAAAACTACCAAGAGATATTTTAAAAGTTTTAGATTTAAAAATATAACTAAAAGCGATAATAAATGAGAAAACTTGTCCAATAATAGTTGCCCAAGCAGCACCCTTAATCCCCATATCAAAGCCAAAAATAAAAATAGGGTCAAGAATAATATTAATAATCGCACCACTAAGAGTAGCTATCATTGTATATTTAGGACTACCATCAGCCCTAATAACACTAGTAAAAGCATTAGTAAGCATATATAAAGGTGTAAAAGCTAAAATAATAATAAAATAATCTTTAGCATACCCTATACTAGCATCACTAGCTCCAAACATAAATAAAATATTATCCATAAATATAAAACAAATAAGGACAAATATTATACTAATAATAAAAGTTACAAGTAAACTATTTCCAATCGCTTTATGAGCATTTTCTGTATCTTTTCTACCTTGACATAAGCTAAGGTAAGCTGCCGAACCATCACCAAAACACCAAGCAAAAGCCATTGAAATAATAGTAAGAGGAAATACCACCGTAGTCGCTGCATTTCCTAGATAACCGAGGCTACTATTACCTATAAATATTTGGTCTACAATATTATATAAAGCACTAATTAGTAAAGACAAAATACAAGGAATAGAAAACTTTAAGAGTAATTTAGATATTTTTTCTTCGCCTAAAAATTTATTACTTTCATTTTTCATAACAACACACTCCTTTAAATTTAGACAAAAATAAGAGGCGTGAGACCAATAATAGCCTACGCCTTAAAAGCTTTGACTTAAACATTTTAAAGTAAAAAAACAAAAAAGTCAATACTAAAAATTTAAACAAAACATTATATATTATAGTAACACATGATAAAAAATGTTACTGTTCACCACCACAATTTTTACAAAATTTTGAGTCTTTATCGATTAGACTACCACAATGTTTACAATATACACGTTCATCTTTTATAGCACGAGTAGTAATTTCAACACCATCTTTAGTAGCATCCGCCATATTTGTAGAAATATTTCTAATATCATCTTTTGATTCATCCATCATATATTTAGCAGCTTTAATCTGTCTACTCATCATTTTGCCTCTAAATTTAGGACTAATTAATTGAGCTACAACAAGAATAAAAACACATGCTATAAATAAAGGAACAAATATAAATAATACTTTAACCATTTCTAACACCTCAATACCAATATTATATCATGCATTTTTAAATTTTACAAAAAAATATAATGAGTAAAATTTTTTCTGAAGTGCAAAAAATATAATAATTAAAAACCGACTATTTATTAGCAAGAAATATATTAATAAAAATATTTTTATGATATAGTATTAGAAAGGAGTAATAAAATGAATAAAGAAAAGAACGTATAATGATAAAAGGGTATGTTTTTATAAATTAGGTTGTTTAGTAGTATCAGATATAATGCATGCAAGAAACATTTTAGAAGGTAACAAATTCGATTATTCTCATTTACCAGGATGTACAGATTATAAAATACCTCAAATAATAAGAGCATTTGGTATAACTAAATATTCTAAAGAATTAAGTGATATAGTTGATAATAAAATTGAGATACCACTTAATTCACTATATGAAATTGAAATAAGAGCATCAGCCATAGTTGTAATAAATTATATAATTAAAAAAACAGGTTTAAGTGGAATGGCCATAAATGACTTTTTATGGTTATCAAGTAGTAAAATAAAAAATATGCAACCATATCATTTAACCAAAACAACAACTTATTAATAGGCAAATCACTAAAATAATCATTTTTCATAAAATACATTAGAAATGGAGTGCTAAAAATGAAATATGATTTTTTTTATGAAGACAAAAAAGAAAAAGATGATTATGGGCTTAAATATATTGATAAAGATGGTATGGGTTATAAATGTAAAAAATATAAAGTTAAATATCCCCCTCAAGAACAAAAAGAACAACCTGGTATGGAATATTTAATGGAGCCAAGACCAATATTTTATAATCCTGAATATAAAGCTAGTGGAAAACTAAAAGATAAAGTAGCTATAATAACTGGAGGAGATTCGGGAATTGGACGAGCAGTATCAATTCTTTTTGCTAAAGAAGGGGCGAGTGTAGTAATACCATATTATAATGAACATAGAGATGCTTTAGAAACCAAGTATTATATTGAAAAAATAGGAGGTAAATGTTTATTATTATGTGGTGATATTAAAGATGAAAATTTTAGTAAAACGATAGTTAGAGAGACATTAAATGAATTCGGTAAAATAGATATTTTAGTAAATAATGCTGGTGTTCAATATCAACAAAAAAGTTTATTAGATATCACAGAAGAACAATTTGATAAAACATTAAAGACCAATGTGTATGGGATGTTTTATTTAACAAAAGAGGCATTAAAATATATGCATAGTGGAGCATCCATTATAAATGTTTCCTCTATTACCACATTTTATGGTGAGCCAGAGTTAATTGATTATGTTACAAGTAAAGGTGCAATAGTTGGCTTTACAAGAAGTTTAGCTACAAATTTAGCAGATAAAAATATTAGAGTAAATGCTATTGCCCCAGGCTTTTTTTGGACACCACTCCAACCATCATGTTGGGAATCTGCTAAAATACCAACCTTAGGCGCTGATTCTCCCATGAAAAGGGGAGGAGAAACATATGAAATAGCGCCTTTATTTGTATTTTTAGCAAGTGAAGATTCATCTTATATCACTGGACAAGTTATTCATATTAATGGAGGAGAGTATAAAGGTTAATAAAAGCTTGACAAAACTATCTAAAACATTTATTATAAATAACCAATAAATCAGGAGGTTATTTATATGAAAAAAGTATTAAGTATTTTAATATTATTAGCAATTTTATTAATCCCAAACGTAGCTAAAGCTGATTCATATCGTTTTAATTATTATTGTGATTCAAAAGAGCCACTAAATGATGGAACATTTTATATGACATGTCATTTATTAATTAATTCAGATATGGAAATAAATCATGTTAAAGGAAGTTTATTACTTAAAAATGTTAAATTAGAAAGTATCAAAACAAGCAGTGATTGGAAAAGTTTAAATGGATTAAGTAGTAATTTAGAGTTCAAATCTACAAGTACTCATAAGGGTTCATTTAGTGTTGCAGATTTTGTCTTTACAGGAGATTTAAGTGATAAAGAATGTGAAGCTAGTTTTATAGCAGAATTAGCAGAGAAAGAAAAAGAACCAACACCAGACACTAAAGTATGTGCAATAGTTGACGATACATATTATGGTAAAAATGGTAATGTTGTAAGTGAAGAAAAGTATTATGAAGAATGTGAAAAATATATTTGTACAGTTGTAAATAACAAATATTATTTCAATTCTAAAGGTCAATCAGTTTCTTATGATGAAATGCTAAAAGATTGTTCTACTCATGAAGTTACTAATCCAGGAACAGGTGTTGATTATGGTTATATAATTTTACCAACAGGCATAATATCTTTAATAGGAATAGTTATTTATTCTAAGAAAAATCAAAAAATTTATAAAATATAGTTGAAAAATTTAGATAATATGATATAATTTATATTATCTAAAGAAATGCAGGTGTAGTTTAATGGTAGAGCTTCAGCCTTCCAAACTTACAACTAGGGTTTCATAGAGAAAATTAGATTTCCCTAAAACACTGGGAAGAATGAGATTAACTAATTAAAAAATAAGCAAAAAAAGGTATCGTGTACCAAAACGTGTACCAAAATGACAAACTTTTGAAAAATTAGTATTAATCGAGTTAAATTAAAATTAAATAAAAAAGTATAAATTTGAAAAAATTTATACAAATATATGCAGGCGTAGTTTAATGGTAAAATAAGAGCCTTCCAAGCTCCTGTTGTGAGTTCGATTCTCATCGCCTGCTCCATTAAGAAATTAAAAGAACATCAAAAATGTTCTTTTTTTATTATTTCAAATCATTTAAATATTTAACTTTAGAACGACCTAAAACATAATCAATAGATATGCCACTCATTTTACAAGTTTCTACAAGAAAAGTAGTTTGGATTAAATTAATAGCATTTTCATATTTAGACCAAGTTGAATTATCGATAGAAAGTATTTTTGCTAATTCTCTAATAGTAAGATTTAATTCAGCTCTAATTTCACGAACTCTAAAAGATATGTTCTCTATATTTATATCACTTTTTATATTTTTAGTTAGTTTAATATTTGTTAAACACATTAAATAATCTATATTAATTCTATAAATATTAGATAATTGAATTAATCTCCTAGTTGGAATAGTCTCAGAATTGTTTTCCCAGTTGGTATAAGCTCTTTTTGAAACGCCCAAAAGTTCAGCAATTTGAGTCCTACTATAATTATTTAGTAATCTAACATCTTCAAGTCTGTGCATATTTTTCCCCTCTTATTAATTATTTTCGCATACAATTACAAAAATAATCTAAATGAGAAGAAAATGTCAGCAAACTATGTTATAATGTTTACATTAAAAAATAGAGTGGAGGTGAGTAAAATGTCAAATGAAATGTACATCGAAATTGATAGTGGAGCAAAAGCTATTTTTGTAAATCCAAAAACAAAAAAAACTATGTATCAGCTTATGGATTGTAATAAGCATTATGCTATTAACCACGTACGTAAGAATGCTGAGGAATATTGTTCTATAAAAAGAATTGATTCAGGATTATTGTATTGTGATTTCGCTATAAATATAATAGAAAACAATTTATCAAAATTAAATATGACAAAAACTATGGAAAAAGAATTTGCTATAATACGAAAATTTATTCAAGAACAACTAGAGAATAATCCTATCAAAGGATCTAAAAATGATGAATTTATAATTAAAGAACAATTTTATCAATGTGTTAGTATTTATGAAAAAGAAAAGAACCCTTTTAAGGATTCTAATTAATATATTTGGTGTTTGAACGACCTAATATATAATCAACAGAAATATTATATTTTCTAGCTAAGTTATAACAGAATGATGTAGAAACTAGTATTTGTGATTTTTCATAACGTGTAATACTGCTATCTGAAATATGTAGAACATTAGCTAATTTTTTAGTTGTGAAATTCATTTCTTTCCTAAAAGCTAATAAATTCGAACCAACGATATTAATGTCGACAATTATAGGATTAACATTTAATTGCGTATCGGTTAAACCTAATAGATAATCAATATTAATTTTATAAAAATCAGCTAATCTAATCAAACGTCTAATTGGAATTACAGATCTATATATTTCCCATTCAGCATAAACACTTCTTTCAACACCTAAATTCTCAGCGATTTCTCGTTGAGAATAACCATAGTACGTTCTAACATCACGTAATCTTTCTGAAAAAATTTTTACCATAAAAACACCTTATCGTAAAGTAGTTTACAATTTTTTAGAATTTTTATGCAGAAACTGTGTGAAATATGCAGAAAAATGTGCTATAATATAAATACGAGGTTTTTAATATTATATTTATACTTAGTTATTAAAAAATCTCTAATATATTTGTCATTTAATAAAATTTTTCCATACCATAATTATTAAATGAAGAAAGAATATCACGCTCGTTATGATTTAATAATTCTTTCTGTAAAAATATATTAATTTTTAAGAGAGCAATTTAGTTTTTATTTATTCTTATATATATAATAAATATTTTCTATAATTGGCTCTTTTTTATTTTATTATAATATTGAAGGAAATCGTAGGACTTAAATCGGACTTATATATTTTTATTTAAATATATGATAAAATAGTTCAAAAAGGTGTGAGAAAATGGATAATAAGAAAATAGGAAATTTTATATGTGAACTTAGAAAAGAAAAAAAGTTAACTCAATATGATCTAGCAGAGAAAATACCAGTGAGTAGAGAAGCTATTTCTAAGTGGGAACGAGGTCTTTCATTTCCCAAATGACACAACAAGAAAAATTACAAGATTTGCTTTAT
>CANDSI010000024.1 GCA_947388575.1 uncultured Mycoplasma sp. | reverse complement strand
ATCTGAAATGGATAAGGTTCGTAATCAACTTAGAGATTTAATTATAAAAGCTAAAGGTGCAGATAAATCTATTTTGGCAACTAATGGTTTAGTTTTAGCAGCAGACTATGAATTATATAAGTTATTAGAAGAAAAGTTTAAATATTTAGATGCAGCTAAGGCAAGCGATAATTTAGTGAATATTGATGGAGTTTTAGTTGATGGTAAGTATGTTTCTAAGTATCATGAAGCTAATGAAAAAATTGATAATTTATTAAAAGTAGTTGAAACTACAAAAGTTACTCCAGCAGCAATTCCTGTTGAACCTTCGACTGAGACTGTTAATAATCCAACGATTCCTGAGCCTAGTATTTCTGAAGGTAATAATTTAGCTCCAGATTCTAGTGATAAGATTGATTTTAGTTTGAATGATAAAAAAATAGCTGAATTAAAAGGAAAATTAAATGCTCTTAGTGCAAAATCTAGTCATAATGAATTAGAAAGAAAAATGTTTGACTTATTAAGTGAACAAATTGAAATTTTAGAAAATGCTAAAAAAAGTCAAAGTATTATTGATGTAAATGGTTTCAAATTTGCTACAGAAGCCGAGAAAGAGAAATATTTAGATCTTGTACTTGATTTAGATGAAATAGAAAAGAGTTTAAATCAAACTCAAAAAATAGCATCTCCAGGTAAATCGTTAGTACCTCATGATTTTTATGAAAAATATTTTGGCATAAATGATATGAAGATAGCTGAACTAAAAAAAGAAATGGCTAGTCTTGAGTCTAGAATTGATGCAGATGAGTTGGCAAAGAAAATATATGAATATTTAGCTAAACAAGTTGAAGTTTTAGAAAGAGCTAAAACAAGTGAATCTGTTATAGAAATGTTAGGATTGAGATTTGCTAATGAAGAGGACAAACTAGAATATTTGAGTGCTCAAGCTAATTTAGATGAAATATTAAGTGAATTGAAAAAAACTGAACCTAAAGAAGAAAGCAATAAAAAAGGTAAACTTAGAAATAAAATAACTGGCATAAGAGACTTCTTAGGAGAAAAATTTAAACATAAAAGTGATAAAAAGTTTGGATTTAAGTTAGGAGATTTTTTTGTTAAGCATAAAGATATTATAAAAATATTAATTGGTATAGGTCTTGGTATTACAGCAGTAACCTTATTTTTACCTCAACTTGTTCCAACAATTATTTTCTCTAATAGTTGTTTAGCTACAGCGGCTCCTTGGGCTTGGGCAAGTGGAATTCTTAATGGTGTTAGTTCTCTTATAGCACCACTTGCAGGAATATCTTTTGTACCTGGTGTTGGAGCTATTAATTTGGGTGTTAGTGCTAATTTAGCAGGTCCTGCTTTAGTAAATGCTTTAGCTAAAGTTGGTATTGTTGGTATAGGTATTCCGATGACATATAAAAGTTTAGAAAATTATTTGAATAAAGATATATCAGAGTTGGAAAAGAAGACTATAATTCAAAGATTGATGAACTTAGTAGAAAACTTTAAAAAACAATGGTTGAATGCTATGATAGGGCTTAACTTTAAGATTGAAAATATATATGAAAAAGCTGCTGAGAATGTTTCTTCAATGCTTGATGAACAACAAGTTGCTCCTACTGTAGATGCTGAGTCTTCAAAAAAAGAAATGACAACAGAAGAAAAGATAGCTTTAGGTGAGAAAATAAAACAAGCAAGTAAAGCTTATAGAGAAAAATCTAGATTAGATCAAGCAAAGAAATTAGCAGATGAGGAAGGAATTAGTCTTGAAGATGCTTTAAAACAAGTTGAGCAAAGAAATGAAGATTTAATTAGATTCTCTAGTTCGAGTCAAGCTCCAATTGTTTCTAAGGGTTCTCCTTTTGAAACAAGTATTGATTTAACAGATCCAGATTTACCAAGTTTAGAAGAAGTAGAAGAGGCTCGAAAATTACAGGCTGCAGAAGAAGAAGCTGAAAGACTAGAAAAATTGAATGCAACTAATGGAGATAAGCCAGTTGTAACAATACCTAGTGATGAAGAAATTATGAATCAACTTGGAAGCCAAACCGCTAGTGATGGAAAGAGATTAACATCAGAGGAGATACAAACTATGTTAAATGGTTCTCCAGCAGTTCAAAAGGATGCTGATCCAGAGTTATTAGATATTCAACCTAGTGGAACTCCACCTGTTAGGACTCCAAGAGTTGAGAACTTGTTAAATTCTACTGATGCTCCAGATACATCTAAGACAGCTCAAGTTATTGATAAAATCGTAAATCCTGATAAAGTGGATCAGGAGTCTGGATTATCTTTTGTTGAACAAAGGGAATTAGAAACTTTAGAGGTAGAAATAAAAAGATTACAAAGTATTTTAGACGCTACTAAAGAAGAAAGATTTATTAAACCTTATCAAGACTCTATTAATCAAATGAATGCTAGACGTGATGAATTATTAGAAAAGAAGAATAAAGGAAGAGGTTAATAATGGAGATAGGAAAAGTTATAACTTTGGATGATAATAAAGATTATTTATTATTAGAAAAAGTAGAATTAAATCATAAAGAATATTTATATGCAGTGGAAGTAGGAAAAGATGATATGCCTACTTCTAACTATCATTTTCTAGAATTATTTCATGAATCTGATGGTGATTATACAGAGGAAGTTGAAGATAAAAATATAATAGAAGCTATTACTAGTATAGTTACAATTAAATATTTAAATGATAGTATAAACGATGAACAAGCTGCTTAAAATATAAATTATTTAGAGAGTTAACGTTTGGTGAAAGTTAATTAATTTAGTTTTAAGAGATCACTTGGGAGTTTAATATTTGAACTTTCATTTTAGAAACTTAAAATATTACGAATAACTCACGTTAAGAGTCAAAGTTAAAAATTAAGGTGGTACCGCGATTTATTCGCCCTTTGGTATACACCTTTTTTATATTTTTAGGAGGGAAATATTATGAAGAATTTTAAAGAATTAGATAAAAGAAATTATTCAGAGGTTGAACAAGATATATTAGATTCTTGGGGGGGTATTAATGAGATAAATAGACGTCAAATAGAAAAACATAAAGATGATGATTATTTTGTTTTTTATGATGGTCCAGCATTTGCTAATGGATTTCCAGGTCTTCATCATATGGTGGCAAAAAACCTTAAAGATGCAATTTGTAAATATCATGCTATGAAAGGCAAAAAAGTAATTCGTAAAGTAGGTTGGGATACACATGGACTACCTATTGAAAATCATGTGGAGAAAAAATTAGGAATTTCTAGTAAAAAAGAAATTGAAGAATTAGGTATTGAAAAATTTAATCTTGAATGTCGCAAAAGTGTTAGAGAAAACGAGGATGCTTTTGTTAATTTAACTAGTAAAATGGGACAATTTATTGATACTGAAAATCCATATTTAACTTTTAAAAATGATTATATTGAAACTGAATGGTGGATTTTAAAGAAGTTTTATGAAGAAAATTTATTTTATGAAGGAACAAGAGTAGTGCCTTATTGCCCACATTGTGGTACAGGTCTTGCTACCCATGAAGTGGCACAAGATTATCAAAGTGATACTGCTTTAACATGTTATGTGCCTTTTAAGAAAAAGGAAGAAGATATATATTTTCTTGCTTGGACAACTACTCCTTGGACTTTACTTGCTAATGTAGCTTTATGTGTTAATCCAGATGTTACTTATGCATTAGTGGAATCTAAAGGTACAAAGTTTATTTTAGCAGAGGCGCTTGTAAAAACAGTTTTAGGAGAAGAAAGCAAAATATTAGAAACATTTAAAGGTAAAACTTTAGAAAATACAGAATATGAACAATTAATTCCTAGTCTTAAAGTTGAAGGCAAAGCTTTTATTGTAACTTGTGCTGAATATGTTACAACTGAGGATGGGACTGGTGTAGTACATATTGCTCCAGCTTTTGGTGCAGATGATGCCGAAGTATGTAAAGAATATGGTATTACAGAAATTAATCCAGTTGGTAAAGATGGATGTTATACAGAAGGTTTATGGAAAGGTAAATTTGTTCATGATGTAAATGAAGAAGTTGTAGAATACTTGAAAGAAAATGGTAAACTATTTAGAAAACAAAAAATGATTCATGAATATCCGCATTGTTGGAGATGTCATACACCTTTAATCTATTATTCTATGCCTAGTTATTATGTGGCTGTTAGTAAATTTAAGGATAAAATGGTGGAAGCTAATAAAAAAGTTAATTGGTATCCAGCTTATGTTGGTGAGAAAAGATTTGCTAATTGGATAGCTAATGCTAAAGATTGGAATGTTTCTAGAAGTCGTTATTGGGGTAGTCCGATACCTTTTTGGAAATGTGAATGTGGATACAATCATATGGTAGGAAGTGTTGCAGAATTAAAAGAAATGGCAACAACAAATCTAGATGAAAACCTAGATTTACATAGACCTTATATAGATGAAGTAAAACTTACTTGTCCAAAATGTGGTGCATCTATGACCCGTATTAAAGATGTTTTAGATTGTTGGTTTGATAGTGGTTCAATGCCTTTTGCTCAATATCATTATCCATTTGAAAATAATGAACTATGGGAAACACAATTTCCAGCAGACTTTATTTGTGAAGGAATAGATCAAACTAGAGGTTGGTTCTATACATTAATGGTTATTTCTACTTTTGTTAAAGGATGTAGTCCATTTAAAAATGTTTTAGTAAACGATTTATTATTAGACGCTGAAGGCAAAAAAATGAGTAAGAGTCGTGGTAATATAGTAGAACCATTTACAACAATAAAAGAATATGGCGCTGATACTGTACGTTTTTATCTTCCTTATGTTTCACCAGTTTGGACACCTTTAAAATTTGATATGGATGGTTTAAAAGAAGTTTATTCTAAATTCTTTAATCCTCTTCGTAATGCTTATAGTTTCTTTGTGTTATATGCTAATGTTGATAATATTGATACAGATGAATGCAATGTAAGTGTAGAAAACAGAGAAGAAATAGATAAATGGTTAATTTCTAAATATAATACTTTAGTTAAAGATGTTAATGAAGCGTTTTTAGAATATGATTTGAATAAAGTAGTAAGATTCTTAACTAGTTTTGTTTCAGATGATTTATCTAATTGGTATATAAGACGTAATAGAAATAGATTCTGGGGTAGTGAACTTAATAACTCTAAAAAATCGGTTTATATAACTACTTATGAAGTTTTAGTAGGTCTTGCTAAGTTATGTGCACCAATAACACCATTTTTGAGTGAAGAGATATATCGTAATTTAATAGGAAGAGAATCTGTTCATTTAGAGAAGTATCCAGAAGCTGATTTATCTTTAATAGATAAAAAATTAGAAGAAAAAATGGATTTAGTTCGTTCTCTTATAAGTATAGGACGTATGGTGCGTGAAGAACAAAAAATAAAGGTTCGTCAACCTCTAAGTGAAGCTTTAATTGATGGTGCTAATAAAGAAATATTAGAAGATTTAGTACCTCTTATTAAAGAAGAATTAAATGTTAAAGAAGTAATATTTACAAATGATTTAAGTCTTTATATGAATTATACTTTAAAACCTAATTTTAAAGTTGTAGGTAAAATAATGGGACCTAATATTAAAGAATTCCAAACTAAGTTAGAAACTTTAAGTAGTGAGGATATTGATTCTTTAGTAAATAATAAAACTATAACAATGAATATTGGTGGTAATGATATTACAATTAATTCAGAAATGGTTGAAATTAGAATTTTAGAAAAAGAAGGATTTAATGTAGGTCGTGAAAATAATTTATTTATTATTTTAAATACAGAACTTACCCATGAACTAATACTTGAAGGTTTAGCTCGTGAATTTGTGTCTAAAGTTCAAAATATTCGTAAGTCTGAAGATTATAATGTTGCTGATAGAATTGAAGTTACTTATAATGGGGATGATTTAGTTCAAGAAATGATTAAAGAATTTGAAGAGTTTATTAAAGGAGAAATTCTAGCTACAACAATTACTTATGATGAAGGTACTAATAATAAACTTGATTTAAATGGTCATGAAGTAAATATCTTAACAAGGAAAGCTTAGGCTTTTCTTTTTCTTTTGTTATGATATAATAATACATGGAGATGTTATTAATGTTTAATAGAGATTACGAATTTGACGTTGCTCTACAAATATTATAATAAGAAAATAAAGGGATAAATGAAAAATTATTATAAAACTAAAATTGATGATTATTATTTTACAATAGTAGAAGAAGATAATTTTATAACTCATATAACTTTAGATGATTTAGAAATAGATGGGTTAAATAAGCAAACTACTTTAATAGCTAAAACAAAAGGTGAGTTAGAAGAATATTTTAAAGGTCTTAGAACAAGATTTGATATACCAGTTAAACTTAATGGAACAGAATTTCAAAAAATGGTATGGCAAGAAATGATGAATATTCCTTATGGTAGTGTTTTATCTTATGGGGAACTTGCTAAAAAAGTAAATAATCCTAGAGCAGTTAGAGCTATAGGAAGTGTGTGTCACAACAATAAAATATTAATTCTTATTCCGTGTCACAGGGTAGTGGCTAAAAATTCTATAGGTGGTTTTGGTTGTGGCGTAGAAATGAAAATTAAGTTGTTAGAACTTGAAAATAGTAAATATGAAAGGAAGTAATAAAATGATTTTTTTAGAATATCCAAAATGTAGTACTTGTAAGAAAGCAAAAGAATTTTTAATAAAGAATAATATTATTTTTGAAGATAGAAATATTGTAGATGATAATCCAACTTATGAAGAATTAGTTACTTGGATTAAAGCTTCAAATAGAGATATTAAAACATTTTTTAATACAAGTGGTAATCTATATAAAGAACTTAATTTAAAAGAAAAGCTTTTAGAAATGAATGATGAAGAAAAAATAAATCTTTTAGCTTCTAATGGAATGCTAGTTAAAAGACCTATGCTTATAAGTAATGATTTTATATTAAGTGGTTTTAAAGAAGATTTGTGGAAAAGTATATTTTAACAGATCTTTTTTATTTGTCTAATTATTGTAAAATTATCGATAAACGATAAAATAATATTGATAAATAATAAAAATAACAATATAATTAAAGCAGAAAAGAGGAGTGATTATGAAAGTATTTGGGAATAAGGGGCTAGGTGCATTTTTAAAAGTTATGCTACAAATTAGTTTAATATTAGGAATAGCATTATTACTAGGTTTTCCTTATATCTTGCATTTAGTTCATGAAAAATGGAATATATTTTGGGCAATTATTGTTCCATGTGGGCTACTATGTTTGATTATTATTTATGAATTCATAGGAATGTTTAAGTCTTTAGAAGAAGATAATCCATTTAATGAAAAAAATATTCAAAGACTAAAAGTGACTATGTGGTCAACTTTTTGTTTAGCAATTCTATTTTTTATAGAAGCATTACTCGCTGGTTTTATTTATACAGAAAGGAATGTTTATTTTGTAAGTTTTTTAAGTATTCTATTTTTAGGAATAAGTATCGCTTTACATATAATCAAAGAGTTATTTGGAAAAGCTTTGAATTATAAGCAAGAAAATGAACTAACAATATAGGAGGGTGTATGGGAGTTATTGTTAATTTAGATGTGGAAATGTCCAAGAAAAAAATATCAAGTAATGAGTTAGCACAAAGAGTAGGAATTACACAAGCTAATTTATCTATCTTGAAAACTAATAAGGCTAAAGCAATAAGATTTTCAACTTTAGCTAAAATCTGTGAAGTTTTAAATTGCAAACCAGGGGATATACTTGATTATAAGGAGGATTAATATGTTAAAAATTATTTTTGGAGCATTGTTTTTAAGTATTTTAGCCTGTATAATGTTTCTATTTCATGATATAGGATTTTCTTTATTAATTTTTATTGTTAATTTTTTAGGTATATCTTTATTTTTATTAAATCAAAAACAAAGAATTATAAATAAAAAATATCTTATTTTAGTTTTACCAATATTACTTTTAGCTAGTACATATTTTATATTTTATAATGATATTTTTATTGCTTTAAACTTTATAGTAATCTTCGTTTTAATAGTAATTATGTTTATAGGAGCTTTAAGTAAGAAATTTAATATTTCAACTTTTATTACTAACTGTGGTAATTTAATTCTTGGCTCTGTAGATGCAGTTACAGATATAAAAGAAGAAACTCATAATGCTAATTTTAAAATATCATTTAATATTAAAGTTTTAAAAGCACTTTTAATTACTATACCAATTATAATAATAGTTATATTATTACTTAGTAAAAGTGAAGCTATGTTTAGTAATATGTTGAGATCTTGTGGGGAGCTTTTTAGAGATGTTTTGGATTTTAATTTTAAAAGTGTTTTGCAAAGAATTGTTTTTGTAAGTATAGGAACAATAATATTTACTTTGTTTTTCTATAATATTATTAATAAGTATCAAGAAGAGGAAGTTTATGAATATCCTAAAAAAGAATCGCAAGATTTATTAACTTTTAAAGTTTTATTAATTAGTTTAAATGTTATTTATTTGATTTATGTAGTACTTCAAATATCTACACTTGTTAATTATTTAATTAATGGGGGTATAAGTAATTATGCAGAATATGCTCGAAGTGGATTTTTCGAATTAATGGCAGTCTCTTTTATTAACTTTATAATTGCTCTATTAACTTTTAGGTATAAGGACGTTAATAAAATGCTTAAAGTATTAAGTACAATAATGCTTATATTTACTCTTATATTAATTATTGGAGCATTACTTAGAATGAGATTTTATGAGGTTGCTTATGGATTTACAACTCTTAGATTATTAGTTTATTTTGTTTTAATTACAGAAGGGGTTATGTTAATTCCTTCAATCATATATATTTGGAAAAACAATTTTTCAATAATTAAAACTTATAGTATAATTATTTTAACTAGTTATATAATTCTTAATTTTATAAATTTAGATTATATAATTGCAAAAGAAAATGTTAATCGTTATTTTAAAAGTGGAAAAATAGACATTAATTATTTAATTAATAGTTTAGGACCTGATGCTTATTTTGAAATTATACGGTTGGAATATGAACCAAGCTATAGTTTAGATATTAAAAATTATAAATATTATGTTAAAATTGAAGCAGAAAAATGGGACACTAGTATTTGGTCTTATAATATAATAAAAAATAAAATTAGAAATAGTTTTAAATAAACTTGGTTATTAATTTAATGGTTATCTAGCACTTATCAAGTGCTTTTTTTCATACTAATAATTAGTAGCATAAAAAAGAATTATTTTATTTATTATTTGTTTTTTCATAAATTATATCCTTTCAAACTTTTATCTTTTTTATGTTACTTAGAAAGGAAGCTTAAATGAACGAAGAATTATATTTTAAAGATGCTTTTACAGAAGTAGATGGCTCTATTAATTTAGAAGTAAATAATTTGAAAGCTAATTGTATTACTTCAAATAATAACAAGTTTAGTTTAGATAGTGAAGGCAATTTAATAGTTAATAGTATTACTACTAAACAAACAAGTGGGAGTAATATTGATTTTGATATGATATATCCTGTAGGTTCTATTTATTTTAGTGTAAATGATGTTAATCCTGGAACTTTATTTGGTGGTGTATGGGAGCAAATAAAAGATAGATTTTTACTTGCTAGTGGAGATATTTTTAAAATTAATAGTATGGGTGGAAATGCAGAACATTTACATGGTACTAGTGATATGATTGCGTGTATGGATCCCAGAAATATGTATAATAATGTTTGTTTTCAAACAAGAACTAACAATTTAGGCTATGCATTAACTGGCCATTTTTACGAGAGC